>NZ_JBGCCT010000005.1:300000-428669 GCF_041260665.1 Catenulispora sp. GP43
ACGACGACCTGACCGATCCGTCCCTGCTGCAGCAGCATTTCGCGGTCAACGTCTTCGGCTCCTTCGCCGTCACGCAGGACATGCTGCCCGCCCTGACCGCGGCCCGGGGCGCGGTGCTCAACATCCTGTCCACCTCGTCGTGGGCGAACATGCCGCTGCTGCCCAGCTACTCGGTGTCCAAGGCCGCCGCCTTCTCCCTGACCCAGGGGCTGCGCGCCTACCTCGCCAACCGCGGCGTGCGGGTGCACGCGGCGATGATCGGCGTCGTCGACACGGACATGACCAAGGCCTTCGACATCCCCAAGGCCGCTCCGGAAGTCGTCGCCGCGCGCATCTTCGACGGCCTGGCCGCCGGCGAGGACGAGATCTTCCCCGACCCGATGTCCGAACTCGTCGCGGACGCCTGGCGCGACAGTGCGCTGAAGGCGATGGAGGTCGAGTACGCGGCGCTCGTGGCCGATTCCGCGGAACAGTGATGCTCACCGTGATCCACACAGTGATGCTCTCGGCTGTATAGCGCGACGCGCTCCGGTCGGTACCGGTAGCGCGTCGCGGCGGCGTTACTGAACGGTGTAGTGGTACGGGAAGGCGGCGAGTTCGTCGCCGGTCGGCGACATGCCGTTGTTGCTCAGCGCCGAGGAGTCGTCGAGGTAGACGACGCCGGACACCTCGGCGCCCGACACCTGACTCGGCGTCAGGGTGAGCGTCAGGGTGGCCTGTCCGCCGGGCTGCACGACCACCGGGGTGAACGCCGCCTTCGGGTTCACCCCGAGCTGCCAGAGGTCCCCGGTGCCCGACACCGCGTCCGTGTTGAAGGCCTGGCTCACGGCCGTCATGGACAGGGACGCCGTCGAACTCGCGGCGCCACTCGTGCTGCCGGACGGCCCGGTCGGCTGGGGCACGACGTCCCAGTCGCCTTGTGTGACGCTGTTGTTCCCTCCCGCGCGCGGAGCGCTGTAACTCGCGAACGCGTTGTTGCCGACCGCCGTGGAGGCGACGTCCGGCTCGCCGTTGAACGGCGAGGAATCGAACTGGACCGGCGCCGTCGAGGTCGCCGCCATCGAGACCTGGCTGGTCCGGGTCGGCACGATCCACTGCGGCACGGGGTTGCTGGAGGCCAGCGGCAGGGTCAGGTTCGCCGTCGGCGTGGTCGGGGCCAGCGGCATGGTGACGGACTGGTCCAGCCGCGGGTCCAGGAAGTAGGACTCGATGCCCTGCGAGGTGTTGTGAACGGTGAAGCTCATGGTGACGGGCTTGTTCCGGGCGAGCACCCCGCCGCGCGGGACACCGGTGGCGGCCGCGCCGACGCCGTGGAGGTCGACCTCGCCGGTGAAGGCCGTGTCCAGCGCGTCGCCGGTGACCGGGTTGGTGAAGGTGGCGATGATGGTCCACTGGCCCGGTTCGGGATTCAGGACGTTGAGGAGCGCCCCGGAGCTCGCGACGGTGCTCTGATCGCCGCCGCTGCCCTCAAGGGTCTGATTCGAGGCCCGCGCCGGGTTCTGGCCGTCCGGCGAGACCAGGTAGACGTAGTAGGGATCGGTCTTGTGGCCGGCCAGCGCGGTGCGGACGTCCAGCGCGGGCGCGCCGGCTGGGACGTCCACGACGTAGAACTCGCTCTGCGCCGGCACGAAGCCGCGGCCGTTGCCGCCCTGGATGTCGGAGGAGAAGGAACCCGTGCCGTCGGTCATCGCGACCTGCGAGCGCAGCGTCATCGGGATGGTGCCGCGGCCGGACCGGGGAGTGCTGATCACCAGCGAGGCGCTCAGATCCCCGGCTCGCGGCGGGGTCTTCGCGCTCACCGCGATGGTCGTGCTCTGACCCGGTCGCAGGGTCACCGCGGACGGCGTGACCCGGCCGAACGGCACGAACCTGGCGACCGCCGCGTTGAACAGCACGTTTCCGGTGTAGCCGGACGAGGCCGCGTCGGAGATGACGGCGGTCCAGGTGCCGGGCACGGGGGAGTGCACGTCCACGTGGCCGTGGTTGCCGTTGCCGTTGGGCAGGCTGTTCGCGGTGAGCCGGCCGTTCGGGTCGAGCAGCACCAGGTTCACCGGGAACTGGCCGGTACCCGGCCAGGCGATGTTCGAGTCAAGACGGTCCTGGCCCGGCGGGACCTGGAAGGTCACCTTCAGGTAGTTGTTCTCGACGCCGGACTGGTCCACGTAGGTGGAGCCGCCGTTCGTCAGCTGGACCGTGCGGTTCGCGACCACGCTGCTCGGGCCGAGGGTGCGGCCGGCCAGGCTGACCGTCTGCGTGCTGGTGCCGGTGTTCGTCAGGCTGCTGCTGAAGTGCTGCACCGTGCCGGGGGCGGCCGTGGCGTCGAACTGGTCGGCGCTCATGGTCAGGGTGTCGCCGGTGGCCTTGCCGGCGCCGTCCGGGGTGCGCACGGACAGGGCCGCCTGGACGGCGCGGTAGGCGTCCACGAGTCCGGAACCCTGCTCGGAACCGACCACGTCCAGGTCGTCCGCGGTGCTCTCGATCAGCTGGTCCACGAGTGCGGGCGTCGGGCTGGCCCCGGCGTGCGCGGAACGGTAGGCCTGGATGACGAGCGCGGCCACGCCGGCCACGAGCGGACCGGCCTCGCTGGTCCCGCCCTCCTGGAGCACCGGGCTCGGCCGGCCGAGGCTGTCCAGGCAGTCCGGCGCCAGGGTCTTGTCCGGGGTGCAGATCATCCAGTCCAGGTCGCCGGGTGCGACGACGGAGATGCTGCGGCCCTGCTCGGTGGCTCCGCCGGAAGACAGGGAGCTGATGTTGTCGCTGACGTAGCCGGTCGCGCCGATGTCGTCGTAGCCGGCGGTGTCGGCCTGCGCGTAGGAGCGGAACGTGGTGGACGCCCCGACGGCGATGACGCCGGGCTGGGAGGCGGGAGACCAGATCGTGTTCTGGTCTCCGGCGTCGTAGGACGGCACCGTGATGGTGACGCCGGCCGCCATCGCGGCCGCGTTGGCGGCCTTGATCAGGTCGGCGCTGGTGTCCGGCATCGGGAAGCTGCCCGCTTCCTCGTTGAGGACGTTGACGTGGTCGACGGTGGTCGCGTAGTCGATGGCCTCCAGGAACGCGGAGGTCGTGGTGTAGTCGTTCTCGCCGTAGACCTTATAGGCGTCCAGGGTCACGCCGGGGGCGACGCCCTCCAGGCGGATCAGGCAGGGCTTGCCGAGGGCGGAGGCGGTGTAGTCCTGCAGGTTGTAGACGTGGTCGCCCTGCGCGGCGATCATGCCGTCGTCGAGCATCGACTCGATCTCGTTGCCGCCGAGGACGTTCCCGCCCTCGCCGGTGAAGTCCTGGTAGTCGGCGATGACGTGCGAGCCGTCGGGCCGGACCATGTCCGGGGTGCTGACGTCCATCTCGGCGGCGATGTCGCCGACGATGACCCCGGCCCCGGTGAAGCCGAGCGAGCGCGCGGTCTTCGCGCCGGGCTCGTCGGAGTCGGCCTTGATCGCCTCGTCCGCCTCCGGGTTCAGCTGCACGCCGCCGTTCGCGGCGCAGGTCCCGGACGGGAGGGTCCCGGACGGGAGCTTCGCGGAGGCGGCCTTGGCCGGACCGCTCTGGGCGTGGGGGAGACCTGGGGTCTGGGCAAGTGCCGGGAGGGTCAAGCCGGAGCGCACCTTGATGGCCGCGTCGGGCACGACCGCGGACACGGCCGGGTCGCCGCGCAGCGCCTGCTCCTCGGCGGGCGAGACCGTCGCACTCAGGGCATTGATGACGGTCAGCGGCCGGACGTTCCGGCTGTTCGCCGACTTGAGCGAACTGAGCAACGGGGCCTGTGCGGAGGCGATCGCGCGTGCGTCCAGCGGGTGCTGGTTCGCCATGACCACGATCACGGGTCGGTCTACGGATGCGGATGGCATTGGTGCGGATGAGGCGTTCGCGGGTATCGCGGTGAGGGTGAGGGTGGCTGCGCACAAGGTGGTGAGCACAGCACTTCGGCGGCGACGAAGGAACGGCATTTACGCTCCGATTGATATAAGAGCCCTGCGGCGTTTCCGCCCGACCGGCTGATTGTCGCCCCGACTCGGCGCTCGGGCCAGACCTGGTGACGCGACCTGATGGCGTACCGTGCCGTCGTGATCCTCGAAGCTGTGTACCTGCTACCGGCCGCGGTGTGGACCGGCTCCATGACGTACAGCCTCGCGGTCGTGCAGCCGCGCAGCGCACGGTTCTTCCGCGACGACGACCAGTTGGAGGAGTTCCTCACGGTTCTCGCGCATGGGAACCGCTGGCGGGTTCTGGCCATGGCGGCGACGCTGATCGCGAGTGCCGCGGCGTTGATCGTCGTGTGTCCGTGGCCCGGGGCGCGCGTGGTCTACGGCATCGCGCTGGTTCTGGATGCCGCCGCGACCGGCGTGTTCGTGCACGTGTCGTGGCGGCACTGGCCGGCTCGGGTCTTCGCGCTTCGTGAGGAGCGTCCGGACTTCCGTCGCAGGCTGCTGATGAGCGCGCGGACGATCTGGTCGCTGGTCGGCGCCGGGTTCGTGCTCGCCCTGGTCGCGAGCGTGGTGCGGCGCTGATGCGGGTGGTCATCGTCGGATCGAGCGGGTTGATCGGCGGCGCGCTCTGTGCGGCCTATCAGGGCGACGGCCACGAGGTGGTCCGTTTGATCCGTCGTCCGGCGCAGGCTCCCGACGAGGTCCGGTGGGATCCGCTGCGTCCCGATCCGCGGCTCGTCGACGGCGCCGACGCGGTGATCAACCTCGCCGGCGCCCCGCTGGGCGATCGGCGATGGAACGCCCGGTACCGCGCGCTGATCGCGTCCAGCCGGATCGACACCGCATCGGCGCTGGCCGCGATGGCGGCGCGGGCCGCCGCACCGCCGTCGGTCCTGGTCTCGATGTCCGGCATCCGGTACTACGGCGTCGATCGGGGGGACGAGGAACTGACCGAATCGAGCGCCGCCGGCAGCGACGGATTCCTGCCGCTGGTCACGGCGCGGTGGGAGGCCGCCACCGCACCGGCGGCGGAGGCCGGGGTGCGGGTCTGTCACCTGCGGACCGCACTGGTGTTGTCAGCGGAGGGCGGCTTGGTGCCGCGGCTCCTGACGCCTTTCCGTTATGGGCTGGGGACGACGCTGGGGTCGGGGCGCGCGTATTGGAGCTTCCTGACGCTGCACGACACGGTCGCGGCGATCCGGTTCCTTGCTCAACGTCCGCAGACTGAGGGCCCGTACAACCTCTCGGCACCGGCTCCGGTCAGCGCGGTCGACTTCACTAAGGCGCTGGCGTCGGCGATCGGCACGCGGGCGAGATTGCGGCTGCCTTTGTGGGCGCTGCGCATCGGGGTCGGGCAGATGGGCCCGGAGGTTTTGGGAAGTTTGAGGGTGGTCCCTCAACGTTTGTCGGCGGCCGGATTCTGTTTCCGGGACGGGGATATCGAGACCGCGTTGCGTGCGGTACTTAAGGGTAATCCCGACACTCAGCGGCCGCGTCGTTTATCAGACCCATGATTGACCTGGTGCGGCATGTTCCTCGGTTTTCTCACAATTTCTCTGAACCGGTAGACGCGGCCCCCTGAGCTGCGCAATGATCGCTCGGCGCGCGAGGGAGTCCTGGCGCGCATCGCATATCGGGAGGGGAAGGCAAATGCCGCAAGGAGCGGTCGGTAAGAAGCGTCAGCCGTGGGGTGTGTGGGGGCTGACGATCATCACGCTCGGCGTCTACTACTACGTGTGGTGGTACAAGGTCAACCGTGAGACCCGGGACTTCGACAACTCGATCAACGTCAACCCGGCGCTGTCGGTCCTGGCCTGGATCCCGGGCTCGTACCTGGTGATCCCGCCCTTCGTGTCCGCGTACCGCACCGGCAAGCGCATCGCGCAGGTCCAGGCCGCGGCCGGCCTGCCGGCGACGTGCAGCGGCGGCCTGGGCATCCTGCTGGCGATCCTGTTCAGCACGCACACGGTGTACTACCAGGGCCAGCTGAACAAGGTCTGGGACAGCTACCCCGGCGCCGGCGAGGGCACCGTCGTGCCGCACCGCGGCGTGGGCGCGGCGCAGGGCCAGCGCGTGGCCTGAGGCACGTGACAGCAGCGAGTCCGCCCCGGCCGGTTTCTCACCGGCCGGGGCGGACTTTTTCCTTGCCCCGGCGAGCACCGACCCCGCATCATGGGATCGGGCCGGCCGGCGGTGCGCCATGCGGGTCCGAGGGGACCGGCGCTCCGGAGTACGAGCGGACCGCTACCCGGCAGCCGATACCAAGGATGTGCCGATGTCCTCCGTTCCGCACTCTTCCGACGTGCTCGCTCCCAGGCTCGACCTCGGGGGCTCGACCCCTTATGACGACTACATCCGGGCGTCCGTCCTCGCCGGTCTTCAGCAGACGCGGACTGAGGATCCGGGGGAGATGGCGTTCCTCGTGACCAGCCAGGTCATGGAGTTGTGGTTCACGCTTCTGGTGCACGAGTGGCAGGCCGCCTCGGCGGCTCTGCGCGTCGACGACGTCCCCGCGGCGCTGTCCGCTCTCGGGCGCAGCCTGGACGAGTTGGCCGCGCTGAACGCGTCCTGGCAGCCGCTGGCCCGCCTCACGCCGGCGCAGTTCAACGCGTATCGGGCGGCGCTGGGCGAGGGCTCGGGGTTCCAGTCCGCGATGTACCGGCGGCTGGAGTTCGTGCTCGGCGAGCGGTCGGCGTCGATGCTCGTGCCGCACGCCGGGACGCCGGACATGCAGGAGCACTTGCGGCAGGCGCTGGGCGAGCCGAGTTTGTACGACGAGGTGCTGCGGCTGCTGCATCGGCGCGGCTACGGGGTTCCGCAGACGGTTCTGGACCGGGACCTCGCTCGGCGCTACGAGGGCGATCCGGCGGTGGAGAAGGTGTGGGCCGACATCTATGCCGCTCCGGAGCGCGAGCCGGATCTGGTGCGGCTCGGGGAGGCGCTGACCGACGTCGCCGAGGCGGTGTGGCGGTGGCGCGGCGACCATCTGATGGCGACGCGGCGGGCGATGGGGGCCAAGGTCGGGACCGGCGGGTCGGCCGGCGTGGCTTGGCTGGCCAAGCGCGCCGAGGCTTTGGTCTTCCCGGAGTTGTGGACGGCGCGAAGCCGGGTGTGATCGGGTCGGCTGGCGTGGCCTGGCTGGTGCCGCCGGTATGGCCTGGCGCTGAATCGCTCATGGCCCGAAGGCCAGGGTGAGCACAAGCCCGCCCTCGTCCCGGGCGCGGGCCGTGAGCTCCGCGCCGTGCGCCTCGGCGATCGAGCGGGCGATCGACAGGCCCAGGCCGTGGCCGGTGCTCGCGGTGCGGTCGGGGCCGTGGCGGCGGAACGGTTCGAACAGGTCGGGGATCTTCTCGGGTGCCACGGCCGGGCCGGTGTTGGCGACCGTCGCCGTCGCGGTGGCGGTGTCGAGGCGGATGCGGACCTGGCCGCCGGGCTGGTTGTACTGGATGGCGTTGCGTGTGAGGTTCGTCAGCAGGTGGCGGACCAGAACCGGGTCGCCGGGGACCACCAGCGGGGCGTCGGCGTCGGCGTCGAGGTCGACGCGCACCTCGTTCCCCGAGGCCAGCGGCGCCAGTTCGGCCGCGACCGCCCTGGCCGTGGCAGCCAGATCCACCGGTTCGGTCTCGTCCAGGCCGCGGTCGCTGCGGGCCAGCAGGAGCAGGGCGTTGATGAGCCGTTCGGCCTCGTAGTTGGTGGCGAGCAGGTCGTCGCGGACGTCGGCGAGGTCGCCCGGAAGCGGATCGGGGAAGCCCACCTGCAGGCACGTGCGCTGGACGGCGAGCGGGGTCTTGAGTTCGTGGGAGGCGTTGGCGACGAAGCGGCGCTGGCTCTCGAAGGACCGCTCGAGCCGGTCGAGCATGGTGTCGAAGGTGTCGGCGAGCCGGTGCAGCTCGTCGTCGGGCCCGGTGAGCGACAGGCGCTGGTGCAGGTTCTCCTCGCTGATCTGGCGCGCCGCCCCGGTGATGGCGGCGACGGGACGCAGCGCGCGGCCGGCCAGCCGCCAGCCCAGCACCCCGGCGATCACCGTCATGACGACGAGCGCGACGCCCGACCACAGAACCATCTCCCGCAGCGCGGTGTCCTGGACGGCCCGAACCGTCTGGTCGATCTTCCGGATCAGCGCCTCGCCCGACGCCGCGCCCGACGCCGCGTTCGACCCGACGGCCGGCTGTACCGGAGTGGTGGGCCCGAACTGTGTACTGCTGGACGGCGCGTCGACGTACGCGATCGCCATCCCCTGCACCTTCTGAGCCGTGCCGTACCGCGCGAGCACCACGACGGAGGCGAGCAGCGCGCTGCCGACGAGTAGGAAGAGCCCGGCGAAGGAGACAGCGAGGCGGGCACGGAACGGCAGACGGCTTATCAGGGTTCGAGGATTGAGGGTCACATGATGAGGCATGAGGCGCATGTCCCGTGGCTTCAGTCGCACAATCGGTATCCGCCCTGCCGGTCGGCGACGATCACCCCGGGATCGCCGAGCTTGCCCCGCAGCCGGCTGACGGTGGCGCGCACCGCACCGGTCCGCGGGTCGAGAAACTCGTCCCAGACTCTGCGGACGAGTTCGTCATGCGGCACCGCCTTTCCATCCGCGGCCATCAGCAAGCGCAGCACGGAGAACTCCTTCGGGGTCAGCTCCAGAAGGCGGCCGTCCACCGACACCTCGTGCCGCGTCTCGTCCAAGGTGATGCTTCCGGAGCGCAGGACGGCGGGCGCCGGCCGGTGCGCGCGGCGGCTCAGTGCGCGCACCCGGGCGACGAGCTCGCCGAAGTCGAAGGGCTTGGCCAGGTAGTCGTCGGCACCGAGGGCGATCAGGCCGTAGACCTTGTCGGAAAGCGTGCCGGCCGCGGTCAGCATCAGGATCTGCGGCGGATCGGCCAGAGCGCGCAGCCGCCGGCACACCTCGTCGCCGCTGAGCACCGGCAGATCCCGGTCCAGGATCAGGACGTCGTAGGCGGTGCGCAGACACATCTGCTCGGCCTGGTCGCCGGCCAGTGCGATGTCCACCGCCATCGCCTCGCGGCGCAGCCCGGTGGCGATCGTGCGCGCCAGGACGCGGTGGTCCTCGGCCACCAGGACTCTCATGACTCCATGGAACCATGATCATGATTACAGCCGGATAAGACCTTATGCCGCTGTAACAGCTTTATCGGGCCGTACGCGCCGCGCTGCTTGCATCGCCGCATGAACTTCGTCAAGCGCGCCGGGATGAGCCTGGTCGTCAGAGCCTCCAGGACCGTCGTCCTGCTGGCGATCTTCGCCGTCATCTGCGCGCTGCTCCTCGGCGGCTTCCTCTTGCGCGGCGCCGCGGCCCGGCAAGAGGCCGCCGCGCAGCGTGACATCGGCGTGGATGTGACGATCCGCAGTCCGGCGGGGTTCACGCCGGACCTGGCCGATCGGCTCGGCGCCGCGACCGTCGTGCACCGCTACAACCCCGAGACAAAAGTGCCGGCCGACGCCCTGACCGTGTACGGCGTCCGGGATCTGGGGCTGCTGCTGCCTTTTTCCTATGGGTCGATGAAGGTCACCCAGGGGCGCGCGATCCTCCCCGAGGACGCCGGGCACGACGTCGCAGTGATCGAACATCGCCTCGCCGAGAAGGACCACCTGGCGGTCGGCGGCACCCTGCCGACGCGGTCCGCCGACGGCAGGCGCACGGTCCCGGTCACCGTCGTCGGCATCTTCCAGGACCCCTCACCAGATCCGACGATGCCGACCCCGCCGCGCGACCTGCCCGGCAACGCGGTGTACGTACCGCTGGCCATGGCACAGAAACTCAGCACGGCGCCAGTGACGGTGACCGAGGCCGTCTACCGGGTCGGCTCACCGGACCAGGCCGGGCAGCTGAACGCGCGGGCCGCGCGGCTGCTGGCCGCCGGCACCTTCACCGGGCAGGTCAACGACAAGGCCTACCGGGACCAGGTCCGCCCGATCCAGCGGGTCGGCGCGTTCGCGGCGCTGGTCGTCTGGGTGATCGCGACGGCCGGGGCGCTGGTCCTGGGCCTCATCGTCATGCTGCAGATCCGCGAGCGCCGGTCCGAACTCGGGGTGCTGCTGTCGATGGGCGAGAAGAAATGGAAGCTCATCGGCCAACACGTGGTGGAGATGACGGCGGTGGCGCTGCCCGCAGTTGCCCTCGCCGTGCTGGCCGGTGCTCTGGCCGGGCCGTCTTTAGGCCATGCGTTGCTCGGTCCTCATACCGGTGGTCTCGCCCAGACCCCGGTGCATGTCGAGCCCGCCGCGGTCGCCGAGGTCGCGGGCCTCGCACTCGGCATCTGCCTGGTCTCGACCATCGTGCCGGGCATCGGAATCCTCCGCCTGCACCCCCGATCCATCCTCACCGACACCGAATAGCCGCACGCCACCGGACAGCCGCACCGACACCGAATAGCCCAGGAGAACCGACTTCCCATGAACTTCGTCAAACGCGCGGCGCTCAGCCTGTGGGCCCGCAAGAGCCGCACCCTGATCACCCTGGCCACCTTCCTCGCCATCTCGGTGATGGTCCTGGCGGGCGTCTTGATCGACTCCGCGACGGCGCGGGCCGAACAGGGGGTGAAACGGTCCGTGGGCGCCGAGGTCACCCTCGAGATGGACCTGAGCAAGATGGGCGCCGGCGGAGCGTTGCAGGCCCCGCACGTCGACGCCGGGATCGTCGACAAGATCGGCGCTCTGCCACAGGTGCAGAAGTACACGTACTCGACCTGGGACCGCGCGATCCTGGGCGGTGGCGCCACATTGGTGGACGGCGGGCCGCAAGCGCCGATGGGACCCGGCGGCACCGTGGACCAGGCCGTCCGCGACAGCTCCGTGCTGTCTGACTTCCGCAGCGGCCGGTTCACACTTCTGTCCGGCGCGCACATAACACCCGCCGACAAGGATGAGCACAAAGTCCTGATCGAGGAACGGTTCGCCCTGAAGAACCACCTGAAGGTCGGCGACAAACTCACACTCACCGGCAACGACGAGAAGACAACCGCCGACTTCACCGTCGGCGGGATCTACCGCGACCCGCGGGCGGTCACCGAGACAGAGCCCGAATACGGCATCAACCCGGCCAACATGATCTACGGGACGTTCGGGGGTCTCGCCGCGCTCGGTTCGCAGCAAAGCGGATCCCCGCAGGTGAGTACCGCGACTTTCATCCTGCAGGACGCCGACGCGCAGGACGCCTTCAAAGCTGCGGCCAAGCAGATCGCCGGCTCGGCGCTCGCCGGCTTCAAGCTGGACGTCAACACCAAGGCCATCGATCAGATGACCGGCCCGCTGGGCAGCATCCGCACCACGGCGGCCCTGGCCATGTGGCTGATGGCGCTGGCCGGCGCGGCCGTTCTGGCCCTGCTGGCCAACCTGGCCGTCAAGCAGTGCCGCAGGGAGTACGGCGTCCTGCTGGCGATAGGGGAGCGCAAGACCAAGCTCATCGCTCAGCAGATCCTGGAGATAGCCGCGGTGGCGATCCTCGCCATCGGTATCAGTTCCCTCATCGCACCGGGACTGACCCAGAGCGCCGGCCAGTGGCTGCTCGGGCGCGACGCGTCCGCGGCGAAGCAGAAGATCGACGCCTGGAAGCCCCCACCGCCCGGCAGCACCGGCCTCGGCGAGGGCATCGACCCGAACGACAAGCCCGTCGAGAACGCCGACCCCATCGACAAGATCTCGGTGGCGCTCGATCCGGCGTCCCTGCTCGTGGTCGGTGGCGTCGGCCTGGGCATCGGCCTGCTCGCGACCGCGATCCCGGCCGGTGCCGTGCTGCGTCTCAGTCCTCGAACCATTCTCACGAAGGGCAAGTGACCTGCCATGACCGTGTCCTCCACGACAGGCGCCGCCACACCCGTCCTGCGCCTCGACGGCGTCAGCCACACCTATTCGGACCAGCGCCGCAGGAGCGCAGTCCTCAACGGCATCAGCTACGCCTTCCAACGCGGCACCTTCTACACGATCCTGGGCCCGTCCGGCAGCGGCAAGACGACGCTGCTCAGTCTGGCCAGCGGCCTGGACACCCCGACCCGGGGCACCATCAGCTTCGAGGGCCGCGATCTGCGGGACCTGGGCCTGGGCCGCTACCGCAATCGGCACGCCGCCACGGTCTTCCAGCAGTACAACCTGCTCACCTACATGACCGCCGTGCAGAACGTCACGGCCGCCATGGAGATCACCGGCGTGAGACCCGCCTCGGGCAGCCGCCGGGCCCGGGCGCTGGAGCTGCTGGAGCGGATCGGCCTGGACCGGCCGACGGCCACCCGCAACGTCCTGCGGCTCTCCGGCGGCCAGCAGCAGCGCGTCGCCATCGCCCGCGCCCTGGCCTGCGACGTCGACATCCTCTTCGCGGACGAGCCCACCGGCAACCTCGACGAGGACACCGCGCAGGGCATCATCGACACCTTCCGCGATCTGGCCCACGAGCAGGGCAAGTGCGTGGTCGTCGTCACGCACTCGCAGCGGTTGGCCGGGCAGTCCGACCGGATCCTGGTCCTGCGCAAGGGCAGGCTGTCGGAGCAGGCGAAGGCCGGATGACCGCCGCGCGGCGAGGAGGCGGCCGTCAACGTTTTACGACCCCGGATGGTTAGCATGGCCGGGGCAAGTACGGAGAGGAAGGACCAATCAGGTGGAAAAGCGAACCCTGGGCCGCACCGGCCGGCAGGTCGGCGTCATCGGTCTCGGTGCCTGGCAACTGGGAGCGGACTGGGGCGAGGTGGCCGAGGACGACGCGCTGGCCACGCTCGCCGCGGCCGTGGACGGCGGCGTGTCGTTCCTGGACACCGCGGACGTCTACGGCGACGGCCGCAGCGAGCAGCTGATCGGGACGTTCCTGAAGTCGCGGCCGGGTGCGGACATCACGGTGGCGACGAAGATGGGCCGCCGGGTGCCGCAGGTGCCGGAGGCGTACACGCTCGACAACTTCCGCGCCTGGAACGACCGCTCCCGCGCGAACCTGGGCGTCGACACCCTCGATCTGGTGCAGCTGCACTGCCCGCCCACGCCGGTGTACTCCAGCGACGAGGTCTTCGACGCGCTGGACACCCTGGTCGCCGAGAAGCGGGTCGCGGCGTACGGCGTGAGCGTCGAGACCCGCGCCGAGGCGCTCACCGCGATCGCGCGGCCGAACGTGGCCAGCGTGCAGATCATCCTGAACATGCTGCGGCTGGGCCCGCTGGCGGACGTGCTGCCGGCCGCGCGCGAAGCCGGGGTCGGCATCATCGCGCGCGTGCCGCTGGCCAGCGGACTGCTGTCCGGCAAGTACGACGAGCACACGACCTTCGCCGAGAACGACCACCGCAACTACAACCGGCACGGCGAGGCCTTCGACGTCGGCGAGACGTTCTCCGGCGTCGACTTCGCCACCGGGCTGGAGGCGGTGCGACGGCTGGCGCCGCTGGTGCCCTCCGGCGTCGCGATGGCGCAGTTCGCTCTGCGCTGGATCGTGGACCAGCCCGGGGTCAGCGTGGTCATCCCGGGCGCGCGCAACCCGAAGCAGGCCGCCGGCAACGCCGCCGCGGCCGGGCTGGCGCCGTTGTCGGCGGCCGACCTGGCCGCGGTGCACGAGGTCTACGACGAGCTGATCGCGCCCCAGGTCGGCGACCGGTGGTGAGCAGCCGGTGGTGAGCAGCCGGTGGTGAGCAAGCGGCGGTGAGGCCGCGGTCGCGCTCGGCCTCATCCGCCGAGCGCGCCCACCATGTTCATGATGCTCTCGATCTGCGCGCCGCCCTGGATCGGGTAGTTGGTCGCCCCGAGGTAGCCCCACCAGTCCCAGCAGCCGTACGGGTTGCTCGGGCCGGTGGTGGCCTGCGGATACAGGACGATCAGGTTGTTGGTGTCGGCGTACTGGTCGAGGTTGGCGCGGTCCACGAACGCCGTGCCGACGCTGTCGTATCCCTGCTCGCAGCCGTGCAGGGCAACCAGCAGGCGGCAGGTCGAGCCGGCGGAGCAGGAGCGCGGGACGTAGGCGAATCCGGATCCTGACATGTCGAGGGCGGCGGCCGATCCGCCGTCGGCGTAGGCGTCCTGGTCGAACTGGGTGAGGGTCCCGGTCAGCGGGCCGGTGTTCGCCGTGGAGACCGACCCGAGCAGCGCGGTGAGCAGGTCGTGCTCGGGATCGGTGCCGCAGTTGTTCAGATACGGGGAGCCGGTGGTTCCGCACGAGCTGGTGCCGTAAGGCGTTACCCAAGCGTGGCCCGCGCCGGCACCGGTGACAGAGGTGACATGCGCGCCGAAGTGGGACCAGAAGGTCGCCCCGTCCTTGCTGACCGAGGCGGCGATGACAGTGTCCTGCGAGCCGTGGTAGACCCAGACCGGCTTTCCGGAAAGATCGCCGATCGGGTCGATCCAGCCGTACGCCGACCACAGCGAGGCGTCGGACTCCAGCGTGCCCAGGTAGTCCGGGTAGGTGTTGGCTGCGCACCCGTATACCGCCTGCGCTGCATTGTTCTGCGCGCAGTAGTAGGGGCCGGCGCCGAAGACCGCGGTGCCCCGGATCCGGCTGGAGTAGGCGACCTGTAGCTGCCCGGCCATGTATCCGCCGGAGGAGACGCCGGCCACGTAGACCCCCGAGATCCGGTAGCCGGACAGACTTCCGGCTACCGGGCTCACGGTGTAAGGGCCGCCGCTCGCCGAGGCTTCAGTGGTCGGCACCGCCACAGCCGCAAACAGTGTCAGGGCCCATATCGCCGCCCATCGTCTTCTCATCACTGCCACCCCTCCGCCGCGCGCCGCTGATGTTCCGGGGAACGTAGCTCCGGCAGGCAGGGCCGGCCATGTGAGCGGCCGCCATAAAGGCGGCCGCGATTGTGGGAAGGGGCTAGCGACTCGCCATGGCCTTGCTCTCCTTGCTCTCCTTCAGGCTCAGCACCTCACGCAGTACGCCGCTCATAGTGGACTCCGCATCCCGAGCCCCGTCCTGCGACCGCCACGCCACGAAGCCGTCGGGGCGCACCAGCACCGCGCCGTCGGGCCCGATTCCGTACGCTTTCAGCCATTCGCCGCCATTGTCGAGGTCGATGTCAAGGCCGTGGCACGCGACCGGTACGCCGGTCTTCGCCGCCGCCGACGTCGCAGCCTTCTGCCACGGGCTGTCCTGCGCGGTCAGCACCACCGGGGTGCGTTCGAACAGGTCGATCGTGGAGAGTTTCGCGCCGTCCTGATCCAGCCAGACGTGCGGCGCCCGGGTGCCGGGTTCCCCGGTGGCCTCGAAGTGTTCGGGGACGGTCGGCGCCTTCGCGTCCGCGCCCACGAGCGCACCGTCGGTGTACCGGTAGCCGAGCGCCACCGACAGGACCGAGGTGCGGCCGCCGGTCGGGGGCGCGTCGAAGCCGGGGTGGCTGTGTTCGGCCGAGCGCTGGGCGGCGCGGGCCGCGGTCTCCACGGCCACCGGGCGGCGCTCGGTGCCGTACGACTCCAGCAGCTCGCTTCCCGCCCACCCGGACAGCACCGCGGCGAGCTTCCACGCGAGGTTGTGGGCGTCCTGGATCCCGGTGTTGGAGCCGAAGGCGCCGGTGGGCGGCATTTCGTGGGCTGAGTCGCCGGTGAGGAAGACCCGGCCGGAGTGGTAGCGGTCGGCCACGCGCTCGGCGGCGTGCCAGGGCGCGCGGCCGGTGATCTCGACCGGGAGGTCGGACACGCCGGCCGCGGCCCGGATGTGCGCGGTGCAGCGCTCGTCGGTGAAGTCCTCGACCGTCTCGCCGCTGTCGGGATGCCAGGGCAGGTGGAAGACCCAGTGTTCGCGGTTGTCCACCGGGAGCAGCGCGCCCGCGCCCTCGGGGTGGGTCAGGTAGCACGCGATGAACAGCCGGTCGCCCACCACGTCGGCGAGCTTGTCGGCGCGGAAGGTGACGCTGATGTTGTGGAACAGGTCGCCCTTGCCGCTCTGGGTGATGCCGAGGCGCTCGCGGACCGGGCTGCGGGGCCCGTCGGCGGCCACCAGGTAGTCGGCGGACACGGTGCTGCTGCGTCCGGTCGAACGGTCCAGCAGTTCGGCCGTGACGCCGTCGCTGTCCTGTTCGAAGGAGACCAGCTCGGTGCCGAAGCGGACGGTGCCGCCGAGGCGCTCGGCGTGCCGCAGCAGCACCGGTTCGAGGTCGTTCTGGCTGCACAGGCACCAGCCGGCGGGGCTGAAGCCCGCCGTCCGGTTGCCCGGGTCGATCTGCCGGAAGAGCCATTCCTGCTCGGAGCCGGCCAGCGTGTGCGCTTGCAGGATGCCGTGGTTGTCGCGCAGGACCGACGCTGCCTTGCGGATGTCGGCCTCCATTCCGGCGACCCGGAACAGCTCCATGGTCCGCAGGTTGTTCCCGCGGCCGCGCGGATGGTGCGAGGTCCGGGCGTGCTTCTCGACCAGCATGTGCGGGACGCCTAGGCGGCCCAGGAAGACCGACATGGACAGGCCCACGAGTGAGCCCCCGACGACGAGGACCGGTACCCGTTGCTCGCTTGGCTGGTTCACGGTGTGGCTCCATTCCCTGGCTTGGTGCTTGGGGTTCCCCTTGGACCAATCCATCACGAGCGCGACGATTGCGCGAATTTCGCCCGGATGGCTGCGAATCGTCGCGGCCCGTGGATACCTCGGAAACGATCTGGTGGTCAGGCAACCGGAAAGTGGAGACCGAATCATGGTTCAGTCAGCTCCCGTTCTCGATGAGCGCGCGCGCCCGGCCGACTCCCGTCTGCGGGTCGTCCTCCTGTTGGACGTCCAAGACGGCGAGCAGCAGAACTTCCTCGAGGCGTACGAGCAGATGCGCTACAAGGTCTCGGCCGTTCCGGGACACCTCACCGACCAGCTCTGCCAGTCGACGGACGACCCGTCGCGCTGGCTGATCACCAGCGAGTGGGAGGCCCCCGAGCCGTTCCTGGCCTGGCTGGACAGCCCGGAGCACATCGAGATGGTCAGGCCCATGAGCAAGTGCGTCCGGGACACCAGGTCGCTGCGCTTCACGGTGCTCAAGGAGACCTTCGGCGCCGAGAGCGTCGACAGCAAGCAGGCGCCGCGCGAGAAGAACGGATCCGGGCGCCCCACGCCGCTCGGGCCGGGACCGGACGGCATCGTCCGGCACGCGCTCACCTTCACCGTGAAGCCGGGCACCGAGCAGACGGTGGCCGGCATCCTGGCCGGTTATACCTCGCCGGCGGCCCAGGTCGACGAGACCACCCGGCTCGTGCGCACCTCGCTGTTCATGCGGGGCAACCAGGTCGTCCGTTCGGTGGAGGTGGTCGGCGACCTGGTCGCCGCGCTGCGCCACGTCGCCGCGCAGCCCGAGGTGCGGGCCGTCGAGGAGGCGGTCAACCCCTACCTGGAGGAGGCCCGGGATCTGAACGACCCGCTGGCCGCCAAGGACTTCTTCATGCGCGCCGCACTGCCGGCTGTCCGCCACAACACGCGCGACGCCGGCAGCAAGCGTTCCCGCACGAAGGCGGGCAAGGAGCCGGTCCGCCACGCGTTCGTCTACCCGGTGCGCCCGGGCAGCGGCGAGGCGGTCGCCGAGTACCTGGACCGGCAGGACCGGGCCGCCGTGGCCGACGCCGCGTCCCCGCTCGTGCGCAGCACCATCTTCCAGCGCGGCGACCGCGTGGTCCGAATGGTCGACATGACCGTGCCGGCGGACGCCGATCCGGCCGCGGCGCTCGGCGTCGCCGGTCCGCGGGCCGGCGCCGTGCTGTCCCGGCTGCTCCGGGCCGCGCCGGACCTGCGCGAGGAGGACGGCCGCCGGGCCGCGCTCGCGAGCTGGGAGCTGACCTCGGTCACCGACCGGCGCTCGCCGCAGGCCTGAGGCCTGCTCGCCGGACTCCGTCGCCGGCATGTTCGAGGACATCCAGAAAGCCCAGAACATCCAGAAAGCCCAGAACAGCCAGAACAGCCAGAACAGCCAGAACAGCCAGAACACCGCGAAAACCGCGAAGGCCCGGGAACCCCGGGTCCGTGGGCCCGTGAGCCGACCGGCCGGCGAGCCCGCGAAAACGTCCGATAGCGCACCCGGCGGACCGGCCGGGTGACCCGAAGCGTCAGGGGAAACCGTCGTGACCACGCAGCTGCCTCGTGTCGTCAATGTCGCCGATGCTCCGTCGAACCGCCGCCGGGGCGGCGATCTGCGGGCCATGCTCACGCCCACCGCCGTCGGCGCCACCAGCGGCTTCATGGGGCTGGCCAGCGTCCAGCCGGGGGAGCGCATAGGCGAGCACTACCACCCGTACTCCGAGGAGTTCGTCTTCGTCGTCTGCGGCGAGCTGATGGTGGACCTGGACGGCGTGCCGCAGCCGCTGCACGCCGACCAGGGACTGATGATCCCGATCGGCATGCGCCACCGCTTCCGCAACGTCGGCACCACCGAGGCCCGCCTGGTGTTCCACCTCGGGCCGCTGGCGCCGAGCCCGGAGCTCGGCCACGTGGACACCGAGGAGCCGCCGCGGGCGCAGGACTCGCCGGAGCCGGCGGAGGCCGTCCGATGAGCCGTCGGGCGGCGGTGACCGGGATCGGCGTGGTGGCCCCGGGCGCGACCGGCGTCCCGGCGTTCTGGGACCTGCTCTCGGCAGGCCGGACCGCCACCCGCGGCATCACCTTCTTCGATCCCGAGGGCTTCCGCTCCCGCATCGCCGCCGAATGCGATTTCGATCCCGCCGCCCACGGTCTGAGCGCCGAGGAGATCGAACGCAACGACCGCTACATCTGGTTCGCGCTGGCGGCCGCCGACGAGGCGGTCCGGGACAGCGGCCTGGACCTGGCCGCGGCCGATCCGTGGCGGCTCGCGGTCTCGCTGGGGACCGCCGTCGGGGCCACGACCCGCCTGGAGCACGACTACGTCGCGGTCAGCGCCGGCGGCCAGGCCTGGGACGTCGACCACCGGCGGGCCGAGGCGCATCTGGAACGTGCGTTCACCCCGGCCGCCCTGGCCTCGGCCGTGGCCGAGCGCTTCGGGGCCGCCGGTCCCGTCCAGACCGTCTCCACCGGCTGCACCTCCGGTCTGGACGCCGTCGGCTACGCCGCGCTGGCGATCGAGGAGGGCCGCGCCGACATCGCGATCGCCGGGGCCTGCGACTCGCCGATCTCGCCGATCACCGTCGCCTGCTTCGACGCCATCAAGGCCACCTCGGCGCGCAACGACGACGCCGCGCACGCCTCCCGGCCGTTCGACGCGAGCCGGGACGGCTTCGTGCTCGGCGAGGGCGGCGCGGTGCTGATCCTGGAGGAGTTGGAGCAGGCCCGCCGCCGCGGCGCGCGGATCTACGCCGTGCTCGGCGGATTCGCCACGTTCGGCAACGCGTACCACATGACCGGTCTCACCCAGGAGGGCCGGGAGATGTCCGAGGCGATCGACCGGGCGCTGGACCACGCGCGGCTCGACCCGGCGGACGTGGACTACGTCAACGCCCACGGCTCGGGCACGAAGCAGAACGACCGCCACGAGACGGCCGCGGTCAAGCGCTCCCTGGGCGAGCACGCGTACCGGACCCCGATGAGCTCCATCAAGTCGATGGTCGGCCATTCGCTCGGCGCCATCGGCGCGATCGAGCTGGCGGCGTGCGCGTTGGCGCTGGAGCACGGCGTCGTCCCGCCGACCGCCAACTACGGCGAGCCGGATCCGGAATGCGACCTGGACTACGTCCCGAACACCGCGCGCGAAGTCCCGCTGCGCCATGTGCTCTCCGTGGGCAGCGGTTTCGGCGGCTTCCAATCCGCTGTCGTGCTCAGCCGGGAGGAGGCCTCGTTATGACCGGGACGGGGACGAAGGCCGGCCGACGGGCCGCGATAACGGGGATCGGGGTAGTGGCCCCCAACGGCCTCGGCACCGACGGGTTCTGGAAGGCGACGTGCGAGGGCACCAGCGTTCTCGCCCCGATCGACCGGGACGGCTGCGACGGGTACCCGCTGCGGATCGCGGGCCTGATCAAGGGATTCGACGCGGCGCAGTTCGTCGAGGAGCGCGTGCTGGTCGCGACCGACCGGTTCACCCACTTCGCCCTGGCCGCCGCCGGCCTGGCCCTGGCCGACTCCGGGGTGCCGACCGGCCAGGACGCCGACCCCTTCGGCATCGGCGTGGTCACCGCGGCCGGCTCCGGCGGCGGCGAGTTCGGCCAGCGCGAGCTCCAGCAGCTGTGGAGTCAGGGCCCTCATCATGTCGGGCCGTACCAGTCGATCGCGTGGTTCTACGCGGCGAGCACCGGACAGATCTCCATCCGCGGCGGCTTCAAGGGCCCCTGCGGGGTGGTGGCCAGCGACGAGCCGGGCGGGCTGGACGCGCTCGCGCACGCCGCGCGGGACGTGCGCCGGGGCTCCAGCGCGGTCGTGGCCGGCGCCGCCGAAGCACCCGTCGCCCCGTATTCGATGGTGTGTCAGCTCGGCTATCCGGAGCTGAGCACGGCCACCGAGGCCGGAGCGGCGTATCTGCCCTTCACCAAGCAGGCCGCCGGATTCGTCCCCGCCGAGGGCGGCGCGTTCTTCGTCGTCGAGGACGAGGCGACCGCGCGGGCCCGCGGGGCGCAGATCAGGGCTTTGATCGCCGGGCACGCGGCCACGTTCACCGGAGCGTCCCGCTGGGCGGACTCGCGCGACGGACTCGCGCACGCCATTCGCGCGGCGCTCGCCGAGGCGGAGTGCGCGCCGCAGGAGGTGGACGTCGTCTTCGCCGACGCGCTCGCCGTGCCCGAGGCCGACCGGGCCGAGGCGCTGGCGCTGGCCGACGTGTTGGGCGCGCACGCCGCCCGCGTGCCGGTGACCGCTCCCAAGGCCGGGACCGGCCGCGCCTCCTGCGGGTCCTCGGCGCTCGACACGGCGGCCGCCGTACTGGCCCTGGAGAAGGGGCTGATCCCGCCGACGCCGAACGTCGCGGGCTGCGTGTACGACCTCGACCTGGTCACGGGATTGGCCCGGGTCGGCGCACCGCGCACGGCGCTGGTGCTGAGCCGGGGCCTGATGGGCTCGAACTCCGCGCTGCTCCTGCGGCGCGGATCCGAGTCCTGACATACCGGACCCTCCGGCAACCCTCACAACCGTCCCGGCAGGGACTCGAACAAGGAGCGACGCGTTGACTGTCGAACTGACCTCCACCGATCTGGCCGGCCTGCTGAAGCAGAAGGCCGGGATCACCGTCGACCCGCTCGAGCTGGACCGGCCGGGCGCCACGTTCGAGGAGTTCGGCGTGGACTCGCTCGGGCTGCTCGCCGTCGTCGGGGAGCTCGAGAACCGCCACGGCCTGTCGATGACGGCGGCCGAGTCCGCGAAGTCCTCCGCCGAATTCCTCCAGACCGTCAACCTCTCCTTGAAGAAAGGCGCCTGAAAATGTCCGGACACACCGAGAACACCGTCGTCATCAACGCTCCGCTGGACCTGGTGTGGCAGGTCACGAACGATCTGGAGAACTGGCCCACCCTGTTCAGCGAGTACGCCTCTGTCGAGGTGCTCGATCGCACCGGTGAGCTCACCCGGTTCCGATTGACGATGCACCCGGACGAGAACGGCCAGGTCTGGAGCTGGGTCTCCGAACGCGAGACCGACCGCGAGAACCGGTCCGTCAAGGCCCGCCGGGTCGAGCCCGGGCCGTTCGAGTACATGGACATCCGGTGGGAGTACAGCGAGGTCCCGGGAGGCACCAGCATGCGCTGGATCCAGGACTTCGCGATGAAGCCCACCGCGCCGGTCGACGACGAGGGCATGACCCAGCGCATCAACCACAACTCCCGGATCCAGATGGATCTGATCCGGGAGAAGGTCGAGAAGCGCGCGACGGAGGTGTGAGGGCTGTGCACCGCACACTCATCGTCGCCCGGATGAAACCGGGCTCGGCCGACGGCATCGCCGGCATCTTCGCCGACTCCGACCGCGGCGAACTGCCGCACCTGATCGGGGTCCGCGGCCGCAGCCTGTTCCAGTTCGGCGACGTGTACCTGCACCTGATCGAGTCCGAGCAGCCGGCCGGGCCCCAGGTCGCCCGGCACACCGGGCATCCGGAGTTCCGGGCCGTCAGCGAACGGCTCTCGGCGTTCGTCGACGCGTACGACCCGGAGACCTGGCGCGAGCCGAAGGACGCGATGGCCCGCGAGTTCTATCGCTGGGACAGCGCCGGACCCGGCTGAACCGACTGATCGCCGCTGTGTTGCTTCATAGGAGGAGGACTGGGCATGACCGCCGTCGACGGTTCGCGGGATACTCGGGCGCCGCATTGGGTGCGGTGCGAGGGCTGCGCCGGGCTGCTCTATGCGAAGCGGTACGTCAGGATGCTGAAGGTCTGCCCGGAGTGTGCGCGGCACGGTCGGCTGACCGCGCCCGAGCGGCTGGACCAGCTGCTCGATCCGGGCTCGGCCGAACCCATCGTCGGCGGGCGCACCCTGCACGATCCGTTGGAGTTCGTCGACAGCCGGCCCTATCCGGACCGGCTGCGGGACGCCAGGGCCGACACCGGCCTGTCCGAGGCCGTGGTGTGTGCCAGCGGCCTGATCGAGGGGCTGCCGGTCGTGGTCGCGGCCATGGACTTCCGGTTCCTCGGCGGCAGTCTCGGCTGCGCGGTCGGGGACATGATCACCCAGGCGGTGGCGACCAGCCTGGAGCGGCGGATCCCGTTGCTGGTGGTGACGGCGTCCGGCGGGGCCAGGATGCAGGAGGGCGTGCTGTCGCTGATGCAGATGGCGAAGACCGCCCAGGCGTTCGCGGCGCTGGACGAGGCCGGGATCCTGACGATCTCGCTCATCACCGACCCGACGTACGGCGGCGTCGCGGCCTCGTTCGCGACGCTGGCCGACGTGATCTTCGCCGAGCCCGGCGCGCGGATGGGGTTCGCCGGGCCGAGGGTGATCGAGCAGACGACCGGCGAAACCCTTCCGGAGGGCTTCCAGACCGCCGAATTCCTTTTGCGGCACGGGATGGTGGACGACGTCGTACCCCGGGCGGCGCTGCGGCCGGCGCTGGCCCGGCTGCTGAGCCTGCGCCGCTCGGAACGGAGCATGCCCGCCGATACCGGTGCCGGTGCGGCGGTCTTCCGGGTGACCGAGCAGCTGACGGAGCGGGGCCCCTGGGAGACCGTGCGCCTGGCCAGGCACCCGGACCGCCCGACCACCCAGGACTACATCCGCCACGTCGTCGACGACTTCCAGGAACTGCACGGCGACCGCCTGGCCGAGGACTGCCCGGCCATCGTCGGCGGGACCGGCCTGGTGGCCGGGATCCCGGTGATGCTGATCGGGCACCACAAGGGCGGTCCCGATCTCAACGAGCGGCGGCGCCGGCGCTTCGGCATGGCGACGCCGGCCGGATACCGCAAGGCGGCGCGGCTGATGCGGATGGCCGCCAAGCTCGGGCTGCCGGTCATCACCCTCATCGACACGCCCGGGGCGAATCCGGGTCCTGACGCCGAGCGCGCCGGGCAGGCCGTCGCCATCGCCGAGAACCTGCGGCTGATGGCCCGGCTGCCGGTGCCGATCATCGCGGTGCTGATCGGCGAGGGCGGCAGCGGCGGGGCGCTGGCGCTGGCCGTCGCCGACCGGGTCCTGGTCAGCGCCAACGGGATCTACTCGGTGATCAGCCCGGAGGGCTGCGCGGCGATCCTGTGGAAGGCGCCGGAGGCGGCGACGACGGCGGCCGCCGCGCTGCGGGTGCGGGCCGGCGACCTGCTCCGGCTCGGCATCGTCGACGGCGTCGTCCCCGAGCCGCCGGACGGCGCGCACCTGGACTGCGCCGCGGCGGCCGTCCTGCTGGAGAACGCGCTGAAGGCCACCCTCCAGGAGCTCGTCCCCTGGGATCCGCAACAGCTCATCACGCAACGCAGGAACCGTTTCCACAACTTCGGGACCGAACAGCCCGAGCACGTGGGACCCGAGGAAAGGAGAGAGTCGTGACCACCGATGTCAGGGGTGAGTTCGCCAAGGACGGCGGCGTGCGGCGTCATGCGACGGGGGTGATGCGGCCCGCGGTGGTCACGGCGGCCGGGCTGGAGGCCGATCTGGAGGCGATGTGCCACCACGTCGCCGAACTCGCCCGGACGCGGCCGGAGGCGCCGAGCCGGATCCGGGTGGAGCATCTGGGGACCGCCCTGGAGATCGAGTGGCCGTCGGCGGTTGAGAAGGCCGCGGCCGCGATGGCGGCCGGTGCGGGTCCCGGTTCGGGCTATTTGTGGACTGGCGCGGGGCCGGGTTCGGGTATGACTGCCGGCGCGGCTTCGGCGGCGGGAGCGGTTGTGCCGCATATGGATCCGCCGGCCGTCGACGACGGGTTGCACAGGGTGTGCGCACCGATGATCGGTACGTTCTACCACTCGCCCGAGCCCGGTACGCCGCCGTTCGTGTCCGTGGGCGACACCGTCGTGCCCGGCCAGCAGATCGGGATCCTCGAGGTGATGAAGATGATGAGTCCGGTCGAGGCGAGCGCCGCGGGGACGGTCCGGGAGATCCTGGTGCCCGACGGCAGTTCGGTGGAGTTCCAGCAGCCGTTGATGTCCCTGGAACCGGTCGGCGGGCGCTGACATGTTCCGGACCGTGCTGATCGCCAATCGGGGCGAGATCGCGCTGCGGGTCGCCCGGACCTGCCGGGAACTGGGCATCCGGACCGTGGCCGTGCACTCCACCGCGGACCGGGAGTCCGCGGTGGTCCGGTTCGCGGACGAGGCGGTCCACATCGGGCCGCCCTCGGCGAAGGCCAGCTACCTACACATGCCGTCGGTCATGGAGGCGGCTCGGCGTACCGGCGCCGACGCGATCCACCCCGGCTATGGATTCCTCTCCGAGGACCCGGACTTCGCAGAGGTCTGCGAGGCGCAGGGCGTCACGTTCATCGGCCCGCCGCCGCAGGTCATCGAGAAGCTCGGCGACAAGGCGCTGGCCCGCCGCCTGATGGCGGAGGCCGGGCTGCCGGTGCTGCCGGGCTCCATCGGGGCGGTGACCGGACTGGCCGAGGCCCGCAAGGTGGCCGACGAGATCGGGTACCCGTTGATCCTCAAGGCGGTGGCCGGCGGCGGCGGCCGGGGCATCGCCGTGGTGCGGGCCGCCGACGAGCTGACCCAGGCCTTCCGCGAGACCTGTGCCCACGCGCGCGCCGTCTTCGGCGACGACCGGCTGTACGTCGAGCGCTTCGTCGAGGACGCCCGCCACATCGAGGTGCAGGTGCTGTGCGACCGCCACGGCGGCGCGGTCCATCTCGGCGAGCGGGACTGCTCCGTCCAGCGCAGGTACCAGAAACTGATCGAGGAGGCGCCGGCGCCGAACCTGCCCGACGAGCTCCGCAGCCGGATGTGCGAGGCCGCCGTGCGCGGGGCGCTGGCCGTCGGGTACGTGGGGGCGGCCACGTTCGAGTTCGTGGTGTCCTCCGACGGCTCCTTCCACCTCATGGAGGTCAACTGCCGCCTGCAGGTGGAGCATCCGGTCACCGAGATGAGCACGGGGATCGATCTGGTGCGCGAGCAACTGCTGATCGCGGCCGGCGTTCCCCTGAGCTTCCGGCAGGAAGACCTCGCCCCGAGGGGCTGCTCGATCGAGAGCCGGGTGAACGCCGAGGACCCGGACCGGGACTTCGCCCCGACCCCGGGCCTGCTGACCGAGTTCATGCCGCCCGGCGGCCCCTTCGTCCGCGTCGACTCGCACGCGTACCCCGGCTGGCTGATGGGCCCGGACTACGACTCGCTGCTGGCCAAGACCGTCGTCTGGGCGCCCGACCGCGACCAGGCCATCGCCCGCATGGACCGCGCCCTCGGCGAGTTCCGCGTCGAGGGGCACGGGCTGCGCACGACGATCGGCTTCCTGCGCGAGATCCTGGCCCATCCCGCGCACCGGGCGGGGAGGCACACGACCGGGTTCGTCGGGGCGATGACGGCCGAGCGGCAGGCCTCTGCGATGGCCGCGGCGGGCGAGGGGTAGGTTCGGCCGGAGGTCTTCGGCCTTGCTCAGCCCCGCGCCTCGGCGTCCAGCACCGTCCGGATCAGCGCCGCCCGGCTCGACACCCCCAGCTTCCGGTAGATCTGGCCGAGGTGGGCGTCGACCGTCCGCCTGCTCAGGAACAGCGTCTCGGCGATCTGTCCGCTCGTGACGCCGGTGCTGGCCAGGGCGGCGATCTCGCGCTCGCGCGCGGTGAGGCCGGCCAGGGCGTCGAACGGCTCGCGCTCGGCCGGCTTCTCGGCCAGCCGGGTGCGCTGCCGGGCGGTCTCGCCGACCAGCAGCGTCGCCTCGCACTGCTCGGCCAGGGCCATGGCCCGGTCGAGCCACTCCTGGGACTGCTTGTGGTTGCCCAGCGCGGAGGACAGTGCGGCCGCCGAGGACAGGGTCCGGCAGACCTCGATGCGCTCGCCGCTCGCGGCGAAGTCCTCGATGGCCTGCTGGGCGCTGCTGAGGGCGGCTTTGAGGTCGTCGTGCATCGTCTGGGCCCGCATGCGTGCGCGGGAGGCGAAGGCCCGGCTGCTGGGGGAGGGGATGCGTTCGAGCGAGGCCTCGGCCAGCTCGGCCCAGCGGTCGGCGGCCTCGCGGTCGTTCTCGTACATCGCGACCTCGGCCATGGTGTCGCAGGACCTTGTCTTGCGTGCCGCGATCAGGTGGGACAGGTCCGGGCCGCCGGCCGCCTCCAGCAGCAGCCGTCCGGCGCGCGACGGGTCGCCGGCCTGCAGGACGATCTCGGCCCGGCGGCAGCGGACCACGACCGCCCACACGGTGGTGCTGCCCTCGGCCCAGGACGCGGCCTTGTCGGCCCAGGCCAGCGCCTGCTGCGGCGCGTCGCTGACGCCGGTCCACAGCAGGGCCGCGGCCCGGATGATCGCCAGGATCGCCTTGGTCGCCGGGTTCTCGGCGCTCTCGACGTACAGATCGGCCTCGTCGAGGGTGACCAGGGCCCGTTTCATGCTGCCGGCCCGGGACTGGGTGTCCGCCAGGGATTTCAGGATCATCGGCAGGACGTAGGTCTGCCCGCTGCGCCGCGACAGTTCCGCGCCGCGGACCAGATGCCGTTCGGCGTCGGCGAGCCGGGACATCATCGACTCGCTGAGGCCGAGCTGGTAGACCGCCTCGAGGTTCTTCAACAGCGCCGCGTCCGAGGCGGCGTCGACGAGTTCGGCGGCCTGCGTCAGGGCCGTCTCGGCCGCGTCCAGGTGGTCGGAGGACAGGTACGCGAGCGCGGCCTGGGCCTTGGCCAGCGCTTCGCCGACCGGGTCGAGGCTGCCGTGGGCCAGCGCGGCGGCCGTGTCGGCATGCTGTTGCGCGCGCGCGTAGTCGCCTTGGTCCAGCGCGTTGTCGGCCTGCATGCTGTGCAGCGCCGCGGCCGCCGAGTCGTCGCCGGGGGCGGCGGCCAGGCCCGACCGGAGGATGGCCGAGGACTCGGACAGCCGCCCGAGCTGGCGCTCGAGGCGGCCGGCGACGGCGACCGCGGTCAGGTCGCCGGTCGGCGCGTCCACCATGGCCGGGAGCGTGTGCAGCAGACTCCGGCCTTCGGAGGCCTGTCCGGTCAGCAGGCGCGCGCGGGCCAGCAGGACCTGCACCTCGCGCCACGACGGGGAGTCCTCTTGCAGATGCGGCAGCGCGGTCTGCAGGTAGCGCGCGGCGTCTGCGGGAGCGGTGTGGATGGACAGCCGTGCCGCCGCGATCAGGGTGGCCGTGTGCTCCGGGCGGCTGGGGTCGGCGGCGTGGGTGAGGTGGTAGGCGCGCCTGGCGATCGGGGCGGCCTGGCTGGACAGCACGCTTTCGGCGCGCAGGTGGATCGCGATGCGCGAGCCGGGCTCGATGCGGCGGTAGACGACTTCGCCGACCGCGGGGTGGCGTATCGCGAATCGGGCGATGGTGCCGGTCGGCCGGACGATGTCGAGGCGGGTCAGGGCGTCCAGGGCGTCCAGGGCCCCGGCCGCCGACAGGCCGGCGACGGCCGCGATCAGCTGCGGGTGCGCCGGTTCGCCCAGGACGGCCAGCGCCTGCAGCGTGGTCAGCGCGGCCGGGTCCAGGTCGGCCAGCTCGCCCACGACGGCGCGGGCGGCGTCGGTGTGCGGGTCGCCGTCGGCGCTCAGGATCCTGAGATATTGCGGATTGCCGCCGGCCGCCTTGTGGACGGCGTCGAGGTTCGGCAGGTCGCCGACGAGCTCCCGGGCCTCGTCCCGGGACAGCGGGCCCAGTTCCCAGACGTCGAGCAGGTCCGCCGCCACGGCCCGGGAGACGGCGCCGGCCACCGCCGGGGCCAGCTGGCGGCGGCGGAAGGCGAGCAGCAGCAGCATGGGGGCGTCGGCCGCGGTGCGGATGAGGCGTTCCAGGGCCGGCAGGTGTTCGGGCTCGATGCGGTGCAGCTCGTCCGCGGCGACGACCACGGCGTCGCCCGGCCCGGCCGCCGGGACGGCCTGCGGCGGGCCGGCCGCGATGCTGTCGCAGAACGCCGGGCCCAGGACGTGGACCTTGGCCGCGCGGGCCCGGGCGGCGAGGTAGGCGACCAGCGTGCTCTTGCCGATGCCCGGCTCCCCGGCCAGGGCGATCGCCCGTCCACGGCCCGACCGCAGCCGGGCCAGGGCGCTGTCCAGAGCGCCGAGCTCAGCCGTCCTGCCGACCACCGGCCGTGGGCGGTCAGCGGCGCCGTGATCTCGGGCTGTGGGCATGGGGCCTCCTGGAACGATCTACGGCAAATGTAGTCCACTGATCCGCCGTCACGATATGTCAGAAGTCTTAGTGAAACGGTCGGCGCCGGCGCTGGGTTCACCAGCCGCGGGCCCATTACGGGCCAAGGGTGCAGAGCGCGTTATCAGAGCTCTGCGCACATATACCTACGCCGAAACCGTGCCGAGGACCAGTAGTTGTACCGATGCGCCGCCGATCAATCCGCACTTCACTGGGTCTGCGCGGTCGCCCGGTGCGGCGTCGGCTCCACAATTCCCCACACCTCCATGCCACGCTCGGTGCCCTGAAGTCCGCCGGCGCCCGTCCGATCCGGCCCCGAGGAGTCTGACATGCCCGTCTACGAAGTCCACGACACATCCGCATACACAGTGGTGCACCACCCCGAGGAGAACCGCCCCCAGGGGGAGCCGATCGCAGGCCGGCGCGGGGGCCCGGCGGCGTGATGACCATGACAGCGGACGCCGACGGCGCGGCCACCCCCGCCCCGCGCACCACCGCGATCCCCACCACGGCGCTCACCGATCCCGACCAGATCCGCTGGCTCCGCGACCAGAACCGCCGCACCGGCGGCATCAGACTGTTCTGCCTCCCGCACGCCGGAGCCGGCGCCTCGGCCTTCCGAGGCTGGCCGGAACTGGTCGGCCCGGGCGTCCAGGTGACCGCCATCCAACTCCCGGGCCGCGAGGACCGCATCCGGGACCCGGCCCACGACAGCCTGGAGGACCTGCTCGCCGAACTGGTCCCGGTCCTGGCCCGAGCCGTCGACGGCCCGTACGCCCTGTTCGGCCACAGCATGGGCGCCCTGATCGCCTTCGAGACAGCCCGCCGCCTGGTCGCCCAGGGAACCCCGGCCCCGCAGCACCTGTTCGCCTCCGCCCACGGCGCGCCCCACGCGCCGTACCGGAACCGGCGAGTCAGTACCCTGCCGGAGCCGGAGTTCAGGCGCGCGATGCAGTCACTGGGCGGAATCCGCGAGGACTCGGCGAAGGACTCGGCGAAGGAGGCGCTGTCCGCCAGCCCGCTGCTGTCGACGCTGCGCGCCGACTTCCGGCTGTGGGAGACGTACGAGTACGTCGACGGCGCGCCGCTGCCCTGCCGCCTGACGGTGCTGTCGGGCGCCGACGACGACATCCCGCCGCTGGACCTCGCGCTGTGGCGGGAGCTGCACACCGGGCCGTTCCGGATCCGCGTCATCGACGACGGGCGGCACTTCGTGATGCGGCAGCGGCGGCAGGTCGCGGAGGTGGTGCGGGCGGGGTTGGCGGGAGAGTTCTGAGGGGTTCTGCCAACCGTCGGACATGAGCGGTCGACGCCAGGCTGGCCACCAGCGTGGCGTCGACCTTCGATTTCCTGCTCTGTGGTTCGGCCTCCACGGCGGCGCGTCTCCGGCGCGTTGCATTTGCACGGACTGCTGGGTTTTCAGCCACAGATCTCACATCAGTGTGCGTGTAGCAGGGCGACGGTAATGGTATCGAACTAGACTAGGGTGTCTTCTTGAGGGCTCCGCTGCTGAGCTGCTGGAGCTGCTATTACTACTGACTGCGAGCAACATGATGTGCCCGCACGAATGGTTCGTCGGTGTCAAGAGCCTGTGTCACATCACTCACGTGCGATCATCTCAGTGTGATCTCACTGCGCATTTATGCCAGTTTCGTGGACTTGATCAACCGACGCTCCTAGACTCAACACCTAGGTTTCGGTCTGTAGGCGGGTGAACGCGATCCGCTTACGGGCCGTGGCTTGTGACAGCGGGGCACGACGGGAGGTCGTGGGGGGTCTGCGATCCCTCCGGTGCCGCGCGATAGACAAGGGGGATCGAGTGTCGGAGCACGAACCGGGACTGCGTTGGCGGACTTCCTCGCGATGCACAGACGATCATTGTGTGGAAGTGGCCGTCGGGTCTGACACAGTCTATGTCCGCAATTCTAGAAATGCCTCGAGCGGGAACCTGGAGTTCGATTTTCACGAGTGGACCGCGTTCTTGGGCGGTGTCCGGAACAACGAGTTCGATGTTCCACCGGGGAGGGGAGTGGTTTCATGACGTCACTGGGACAACGTGCCGATCTCACCGAGGGGTTCCCCGTCGAACACGAACGGGTGGTGGTCTCCATATGAATGACATCACGCGAAGGCTTGGCTACTCTGTGTGGTGGAGTCGACGGAGTCACCCCGCCAACCGGCTAATACGGCACGCTTCTGAGGACGGTCCTGTGGCTCGAGTTGTCACCGTCAACGAGCTGACGTCTCCGCTGAGCGACGACCCCGAAGGGTTGGCGGCGTCGACGGGACCATCACGCTTTCCTCGGCCCTCCCAAAAGCTCAGGCCGCGACTCGTCACGGTGCCGCTGGCGGTCTACGCGGTGGGGAGTGGTGTCGTGACAATGGGAGTAAGCAGTCTGATCGCGCGCTCGCTTCCGCAGTCGTGGTTCATGTGGGCTCTGGTGGTTCTCGTGATCGCGCTTACCTGCTGTGCCGGCTGGTTTGCGGACCGGTTCACCCACTAGCTTCGTGGCGCGGTGTCGGATCCATCGGTATCGGACGGGGCGTCACCACGTCCGAGTAGCTTCTTCATCGCGGCCACGCCGGTAACGCCGACGGCGCAGCCACCTGTCCCGATGGCGGTCCAAGTGCCGCCCAACACTATGATCGCGACGGGAAGGGCCAGCGCTACGAGCACCACCAGGAACAGCATCCTGAGGATGGCCCTCCCCGCCCTGCGCTTGTGCTTATCGCCATCGGCGATCAGCACGCGAGCCCCGTCGAAGATGTACGCGATCAGGTCCCACGGGCCGCTGACCTTCACGGCTTGCCTTTGCGGCTGTGGGTTCTCACTTGCCGAGGCGCCGGTCGCCGGCTCCGGCTGCGACGGGGCATCGGTGGCGGACGAGAATGGCACCGCGCCGTTCACGGCGGTAACGCCGTTGGTGCCGTTAGAGCCCGCAATGGTTGTCGGCGCCGTGCTTGTGGGCTCGCCGGACTCCCGTTGCTGCGGAACGTTCTTCGGACGCCGCGGCCACAGTTTAGACGCGGGCACGACGACGTCCTCTCGCGGCGTCCACGGCAGCCGAAAGCGATATACGGACCTTGGTTTCCACGACCACTCCCTTGTGGCTCGGTAAACCTCTAACCATCGAGGTCCCGGATCACCCGGTTGATGAACTGTGCGGCCTCATCGCCCTTGAGCGTTATTTCGCGCAATCCTTCAAACGTGTGGCGGTACTTGTTGGTGACGTCGGCCTGTTCCCTGATCAAGGTGAAGCCGGTGGGGCTCTCGAAGGTCGCGACGTCTTCCTCGCCCTCGTCGAAGCTCATGATTGTGAAGGGGCCCAGCATCCCCGGATGGGCGCCGACCTTGAACGGGACCAACTCGATCGTGGTGTGCTCGCAGTCCATGCGATCCAGAAGGAGTTTCAGCTGATTGCGGAGGACCGTGGCGTCACCGACCTGGCTGCGGAGCGCCGCCTCGCCCAGGATGAACGTGGCCTGGGGCGGATCCTCCCGCTGGAAGATGGCCTGGCGCTGCATGCGAAGGTCGGTGAGTCTCGAGACGTCGGCCTTCGAGGCGAACTCCAGAAGTATCGCCTTGGCGTACTCGGAGGTCTGGAGCAGCCCCGGCGCCACCGAATTGTGAACGATGGACAGTCTCGTGGCGGACGACTCGTAGCCCAGCAGCGACGCGAAGACAGGGTTGATGACGTCCAGGTACTCATGCCACCAAGGCCGAGCCCGGCTCGCTTTGGCCATGGCGAGTACCTCGGCCACGGTCTGGGCATCGTCGATCCCGTAATAGGCGAGCAGGGCCTTGAGGTCGTTGGTGCCGATCTTGACGGCGCCGGATTCGATCCGGATGGCCTTCGACTCCGACCAGTTCATGGCCGTCGCGACGTCGATGAGGCGGAGGTCCCTGGCCACGCGTTCGGCGCGAATGAAGCGTCGCAGCCTCAGCCTCTCGTAACTGGGGTTGGTGAAGCTGCTCATGCGATCCTCCCGTGATCGACGCACCGGCGAAGCAGCAAGATCAGAGCTCTGCGAAGCAGGTAGACGGAGAGCTTACACCAGCTGCCGGTTGGCACTCTGCATGTGATCTGCCACATGGCAAGTCTAGGCGGCTGCCGGTCGGGGTCGTAGCCGGGCTGCCGCGGTGTGACTAAGCGCACGCCGCGTGGCAGCTCTTCGGTGCTGACGGCGGCGTCACGGGTTTCGGCCTTCCCGCTGTGGTGGCGCAAAGGAAACAGGATATTGATATGCCCCGCCAAGCGGCGCATGTGAGGATCCTGTAAAAGACGGCTACTGTCGCAATTGCCCTGCATGCAGTAAACCCGACTGATGCCCGGAGCGGGACCAGTCGGGTGGAGGTGTCGAAGAAGCGGGAGAGGGTCTGTGGCGGATCAGCAAGCCCTCGTCGGTGGAGACGTCCTACTCCACCTCGGCGAGAATCCCCGCCAGCGTCTCGACCGCCGCATCGGCGTCCGGCCCCTCGGCGTGCACGGTCACGGTGCCGCCGGCGGTGGCGCCGAGGCTCATCACGGTCAGGACGCCGGTGGGGTTGACCGTTTTGCCGCCGTGTTCGATGCGGATGGTGCTGGTGAACTTCGCGGCTTCCTGGGCCAGGCGGCCTGCGGGGCGGGCGTGGAGGGTCGCGGGCAGGGTCACCTGGCGTGACACGGTGCGGGTGCCGGCGGGCTCGGTTTCGGGCCGCGGTTCGGGGTCCGTGCCCGGGTCCGAGTCCGCCAGCTTCCTGATCCCGCGTGCCTGGCGCGCGGCCTCGGCCACGGTGGCGAGGTCGGCGCCGGAGGCCGCGGTGACGGCGGCGGCCACCGCGCCCTCGACGAAGGGGGCGTCCACCAGCAGGACGTCGGGGCGGGGGTGGTCCTCCAGGACCGTCAGGGTGGTCAGGACCGAGCTGCCCAGGTCGGGCAGGACGATCACGCCCGCGCCGCGGTCCGCCTCCGCGATGGCCGCCGCGATGCGCTCGTAGCTCGTGCCGAGGCCGCCGTCGGGGGTGCCGCCGGCCAGTGCCACCGGGACCCGGTCCGTGGCGATCTGCGCCAGGAGTTCGCGCAGGCCCGCTGCCAGTTGGGCGCTGTGGGATACGAGTACGATTCCGGGGGACTGGTTCATGAACGGTGATACTAAATCTCGGAACAGTGTTCAGCAATACTGAAAAGCGAGGTCGGCCGATGGTGCAGTCGGTGCAGCGTGCGGTGCGCGTCCTGCGGGAGCTCGCCGCCGGTGGCCCGCGGCTGGGTGTGACCGAGCTGGCCGAGCGGGTCGGTGTCGCCAAGCCGACGGTGCACGCCCTGCTGCGCACGCTGGAGGGCGAGGGGCTGGTGGTCCAGGACTCCGAGACCGGCCGGTACCAGCTGGGCCCGGGGCTGTTGCTGCTGGGCAACGCCTACCTGGACACGCAGGAGCTGCGGGCGCGCTCGCTGAGCTGGGCCGACACCCTGGCCAACCGGGCCGACGAGGCCGTCTGGGTGGCGGTGCTGACCGGCGATCACGTCTTCGTCGTGCACCACGCGTTCCGGCCCGAGGGCGTCGTGCAGATCCTGGAGGTCGGCGCCAGCATCCCCTGGAGCACCTGCGCGCTGGGCAAGGCGATCGTCGCGTTCCTGCCCCCGGACCAGCGCGCGGCGCTGCTGGACGGCGACCTGCAGGCGCTGACCGGCTCCAGCATCACCGACCCGGAGGCGCTGGCCCGGCAGCTGGACGAGGTCGGGCGGACCGGGCACGCGCTGGAGAACCAGGAGTCGGCGCTGGGCGACGCCGGGATCGCCGCCCCGGTCTTCGACCGTAACGGCGTGGCCGGCGCGATCGGCCTCATCGGCCCGGTCGAGCGGGTCCTGGACGACGGCGCACGTCAGGACCACATCGTCGCCGTGCGCGAGGTCGCGCGGCAGATCTCGCGGGAGCTCGGCGCGGGCCGCGGCACCTCGCGGGCCGTGCGTCCCTGACCACAGGGATGCCTTGACACGTGATGCCTTGACACCGCCTCGACCTCGGACTAACTTCCGAACATCGTTCAGTGATGACGAACACAAGTCGGCCGTGTTACCTCTCGCCCGTGTCCCGCCATTCCGGTCGCGGCTGTATCGCCGAACAGGCCGCCGGGGCGACACTCGGTGCATGGGTGATCCCTCCGAAGGAGTCCCGGCATGAAGAAGCTGATCAACACACCAGAGTCCGTCCTGAGCGACGCCCTCGCCGGGGTCGCGGCGGCCCACCCCACGCTCCACGTGGACGCCCGGGCCCGCGTCATCACCCGGGCCGGCGGGCCCGCGGTCGGGAAGGTCGCGCTGATCTCCGGCGGCGGTTCCGGGCACGAGCCCCTGCATGGCGGATTCGTCGGCACCGGGATGCTGCACGCCGCCTGCCCGGGGGAAGTGTTCACCTCGCCGGTCCCGGACCAGATGCTGGCGGCGGCGCAGGCCGTGAACGGCGGCGCCGGCGTGGTGTTCATCGTGAAGAACTACACCGGCGACGTCATGAACTTCGAGATGGCCGCCGAACTGGCCGGCGACGAGGGCATCGAGGTGGCCACGGTCCTGGTCGACGACGATGTCGCGGTCAAGGACTCGACGTGGACCGCCGGACGCCGCGGCACCGGTGCGACGGTGTTCGTGGAGAAGATCGCCGGAGCCCTCGCCGAGCAGGGCGCCGGGCTGGCCGAGGTCGCCGAGTTGGGCCGCCGCGTCAACGCCGCCTCGCGCAGTTTCGCCGTGGCGCTGACCCCGTGTACGACGCCCGCGGCCGGCCGGCCCGGCTTCGAGTTGGCCGAGGACGAGATGGAGGTCGGCGTCGGCATCCACGGTGAGCCCGGCCGCAGCCGGGAGAAGCTGGAGCCGGCTTCGGCGATCGTGGCCCGTTCGCTGGACGCCATCTTCGCCGACCAGCCGCTGGCCGCCGGCGAGGAGACCATCGTCATGGTCAACGGCCTGGGCGGCACCCCGCTGATCGAGCTGTACGTCGCCTACGCCGAGGTCGCGAAGTACTTCGCCGAACGCGGCGTGCGCATCGCCCGCAACCTGGTCGGGAACTACATCACCAGCCTGGAGATGGCAGGCGTTTCGCTGACCGTCTGCAAGGCCGACGAGCAGATGCTCGCCTTGTGGGACGCGCCGGTGGACACCCCGGCGCTGCGCTGGGGCGCCTGAGCAGTCAGACCTCGAAGGACCGGACAGAGACAAAGGAGTCGACCGATGGACATCCACCTGACCCGGGCCTGGGTCCGGGCCATGGCCGCGGCGATGGACGAGAACAAGGACCGCCTGACCCAGCTGGACTCGGCCATCGGCGACGCCGACCACGGCGTGAACATGCAGCGTGGCTTCACCGCGGTCCTGGCGGCCCTGGACGGCTACGAGGCGGCCGGCGTCGGCGACGTGCTCGTCAAGACCGGCACCACGCTGATCTCCACCGTCGGCGGCGCGGCCGGCCCGCTCTACGGCACCTTCTTCCGCGCCACCGGCAAGCAGCTGTCCGGCCCGACCGCCGACGCCGGGCAACTGGCCGCGGCCTTCGACGCCGGACTGGCCGGCGTACAGAAACTCGGCGCCGCGGTGCCCGGTGACAAGACCATGGTCGACGCTCTCGTCCCGGCGCTGGCCGCGTTCGGCGAGGCGGCGGGCGCCGGACAGGGCGAGGCCGCGGCCGCCGAGCAGGCCGCGAAGGCCGCCGAGACCGGCATGCAGGACACGATCCCCTTGCAGGCCCGCAAGGGACGCGCGTCCTACCTCGGCGCCCGCAGCATCGGACACCAGGACCCCGGTGCCACCTCCACCGCACTGGTCTTCCGAACCCTCGCGGAGGTGCTCCAGTCGTGACCCGCTCGACCTACGTCGGACACCTGGCTTCCGCCGGTACGGCTCTGGGCCTGCTGCACCATACGGATCTGCCGCCGGTCGCGCCGCCTGGTAGTTCGGGTACGGGCCCTGATACGAGCCCAGACCCGACGCGGGAGTCGGCCCCGGACCCGGTCGCAGAGGTCACCGAAGCCTTCGACGCGGTGGCCGGGCAGCTGGCCGGGCTTTCGCGGACGCTGCGCGCCTCCGGGCAGACCGACCTGGCCGACATCGTCGAGGTCGACGGCTACATCGCGCTGGACGGCGAACTGCGCGGCGCGGCCGTGCAGCAGGTGCGCGCCGGCCAGTCCGCGTCGGACGCCGTCGTCCTGGCCGTCCACGAGTACGCCGCCCTGCTCGCGTCCCTGGACGATCCGACTCTCGCCGAGCGCGCGGCCGACGTCCGCCAGGTCGGCCGCCGGGTCCTGGCCCACCTCGCCGGGGCGGAGTCGGCGGTGCCCGGGGGCCCGGTGGTGCTGGCGGCGCAGGAGATCGGCGCCGCGGACCTGCTGGAGTACGGCGACCTGGTCGTCGCCGCGGTCTCGGTGGTCGGCGGGCCCAACTCCCACGCCTCGATCATCGCCCGGTCGCTGGGGATCCCGCTGATCCTGGGTGTCGACGCGGGAGTCCTGAACCATCCGGACGGCACCGAGGTCCTCATCGACGCCGAACGCTCGACGCTCACAGTGAATCCCGAGCCGGGGGAGCGCGACGCGGCCATCGCGGCGATGGACGCGGCGCGCCGCCGTCGCGAGGTCCTGGCGGCCGAGCGCGACCTGCCGTCTCAGACCCTTGACGGACACGCGATCGCGTTGCGGGCCAACGTCGCCACCGCGATCGAGGCCAAGGCCGCCAACACCGCCAAGGCCGACGGCGTCGGGCTGCTGCGGACCGAACTGCCGTTCCTGGACGCGGGCTCCTGGCCGACAGCTGAGCAGCATGCCGCGGTCCTGCGGCCCATCCTCGAGAAGCTGGCCGGGCAGCCGGTGACGGTGCGCACCCTGGACTTCGCCGACGACAAGTTCCCGCCGTTCCTCGCCGACCAGGCCGTGGACGGGCATCTGGGCCGGGGCCTGCCGCACATGCTCGCCGACCCCGAGGCGTTCTCGAATCAGTTCCGTGCGATCCTCACCGCCGGGGCGGCGTGCGATCTGCGCGTCATGATCCCCATGGTGGCCACCGTCGAGGAACTGGCCGCCTGCGCGAAGACCCTGGCCGACGTGGCCGCCGACCTGGGCGTTGCGGCGCCGCCGATCGGGGCGATGATCGAGCTGCCCGAAGCGGTCGATCTCGCCGACGAGCTGGCGGCGGACGCGGCCTTCTTCTCCATCGGCAGCAACGACCTGACCAGCCAGATCCTGCGGCTGGACCGGCGCGATCCGGCGGTGTCCCCGGCGCTGGCCGCCCACCCGCGCGTCCTCGACGCCATCGCCCGCACTGTGCGGGCCGCGCACCTGGGAGGCATCCGGGTGTCAGTGTGCGGTGACGCCGCGGCGCATCCCCTGGTCATCCCCCTGTTGATCGGCCTGGGTTGCGACGTGCTGTCGGTCGCCCCCGCCGCGCTGGACGAGACGCGGGTCCGCATCCGCCGTCTGGACGCGCGGATCTGCGCCGATGTCGCTGCCGAGGCACTCACCTGCGAGACGCTGGAGAGCGTGCAGCGCATGGTGCGCCGGCGTTGCTGGCCGGCCATGCCCTGAAGCCTGAAGCCGGAACCGCCGAGCAGCGCCCAGGAGGAAGTCCATGACGTCGAAGCACCCTGATCCCGATCCGGCCCCGAGGACGGCCTTCGGGCTCGGCCTGGCGGCCGTGGGGCGTCCCGGGTACATCAACCTCGGCCGCGACGACGACCTGCCCGCCGACCGCTCGGTCGAGGCGATGCGCTCTCGCGCGCACGCGGTGCTCGACGCGGCCTACGCGGCCGGGGTCCGCTACTTCGACGCCGCACGTTCCTACGGCCGCGCCGAGGAGTTCCTGGGCGAATGGCTGCATGCGCACCCTGATATCGACGACGTCGCCGTCGGCAGCAAATGGGGCTACACCTACACCGCCGACTGGCGCGTGGACGCGCCGGTGCACGAGGTCAAGGACCACAGCATCGCGGTGTTCACCCGGCAGATCGCCGAGACCCGGTCCCTGCTGGGCGATCGGCTGAACCTGTACCAGATCCACTCGGTCACCCCCGACAGCCCGGCCTTGGCTGATACAGCTCAGGGCCTGCACCGCAGGCTGGCCGCGTTGGCCGCGCGCGGGGTGCGGATCGGGATGTCGACCAGCGGGCCGCGGCAGGCCGAGGCCATCCGGGCCGCGCTGCGGATCACGGTCGGCGGCAGCCGTCTGTTCGAGAGCGTCCAGGCCACCTACAACCTGCTGGAGACCTCGGTCGGGCCGGCGCTGGCCGAGGCCCACGAGGCCGGATGGACGGTCATCGTCAAGGAGGGGCTGGCCAACGGCCGGCTGACCGACGCCCACCTGGCGGAGCAGGACCGGGACGACTCGGCGCTGTCGGAGGTCGCCAAGACGATGGCGGCCGGTGCCGATGCCGTCGCGCTGGCGGCGATCGCGGCTCAGCCGTGGGCCGACATCGTGTTGTCGGGCGCGGCGACCGTGGCCCAGGTGGAGAGCAACCTGACCGCCGCCGACCTCAGCCTGGCACCGGATCAGCTCGATCAGCTCACCGCGCTGGCGATGCCGCCGGAGGAGTACTGGACGCAGCGTTCTCGTATGGCGTGGAGCTGACCGCCCGGGAGTCAGCAGCAGTCAGCAGCAGTCAGTACGAATCCTCCGGCGCGCTGGTCCCGAGGAGTTTGGCCTTGGCGATGCCGAACTCCTCGGCGGTCAGCATGCCCTGTGCGTGCAGATCCGCCAGCTGCCGGAGTTCGCCGACCAGACCCGGCGTGGCCGGGTGTTCAGGAACCTCCGGCATGGGTACCGCGTCCACGGCCGCCCGAGCCCTCACCACCATGTCCCGGAACAAGGCGGCCTCCTCCTTGCCGAACCCGTGGACGGTCAGCGGGTCGCCCTTCCTCTTGCGCGGAGGAATCCCGCCCTGGATCACCAAGGTCACCGATGCGAGGATCAGTCCGTTCCGCACGTTGACGCCCGATATCACCCCGAGCGGGAACTGCGCCTCGCCGCGGCCTTCGTCGGAGAGCCACTTGTGCATGACGGTCACGTACTGGCCGTCGAACGTCATCGAGCCGTCCGAGCCGTGGATGCGGGTCGTGCCGGCCGGCAGCGGATCCTTCTTGCCCATGATGTCCCCCTCCACCTGTGGTGGTGGGGACGCTACAGGGTCCTGCCCTCCGCGGCCGAGCGGCGGGCGGTTTCCAGGACGGTGAGCGTCGCCAGCGCGTCGCGGGGATCGACGGGAGCCGGCGCGCCGTCCCGCAGCGCCGCGACGACGCCCGCGTAGAAGGCCGGGTAGTCGCCGGGCAGCGACGGGTACCGCCGCGCGTCCTCGGTCGTGCCGAGCAGGCCCCACTCGCTCTCGGCCGGTTCGCCCCAGCCGGGTCCGGGGCGCTCGCCGGCGCGCAGTGCGGCCTCCTGGGGGTCCAGGCCCTGGACCACGTAAGCACTCTGATTGCCGAGGACGCGCAGACGCGGGCCGAGTTGGGCGGCCACGGCGCTCATCCACAGATGCGAGTGGACGCCGGAGGCGTGGGTCAGCGCGATGAACGCGTCGTCGTCGGCCACGGCGCCGGGGCGGCGGACGTCCACCTCGGCGTAGACGCGGGTGGCCGGGCCGAACAGGTGCAGGGCCTGGTCGACCAGGTGGCTGCCCAGGTCGTTCAGGACGCCGCCGGCCTTGGCCGGGTCGGCGGACTCGCGCCAGCCGGTGGCGATCTGCGGGCGCCAGCGCTCGAAGCGCGACTCGAAGCGGTGCACGTCGCCGAGTCCGCCCTCGGCGATCAGGTGCTTCGCGGTGCGGAAATCGCTGTCCCAGCGCCGGTTCTGGAACACCGTCAGCATCACGCCGCGCGCCTCGGCGAGCTCGATCAGCTCGCGGGCCTCGGCGGCGGTGGGCGCCAGCGGCTTGTCGACCACGACCGGCAGTCCCGCCTCCAGCGCGGCGCGCGCGGACGGGCTGTGCGTGTCGTTGGGGGAGGCGACGACGACCAGGTCCAGCGCCGAGGGGTCGGCGAGCAGCTGCTCGACGCTGTCGACCGCGCGGGCCTGCGGATACTCGCGGCTCAGCTGCTCGCGCCGTTCCGGGTTGGCGGTCACCACGGTCTGCAGCCGCAGTCCGGGGGTGGTGGCGATGAGGGGCGCGTGGAAGGCACGCCCGGCCAGTCCGTAGCCGATCAGGCCGACGCGCAGCGGGTTCTGCAGCGAGTTCTCGGGAGCGCTCATGGGACCGAGTTAAGCAACACTGTTGGCAAAGCGCAAAACGAGGTCGCACAATGGGACGCATGGAACGACGGCAGGCCGGGACCAACCTCACGGGGTTGCGCGACCACAACACCGCTTTGGTGCTGGGGCTGCTTCGGGCCGCCGGCGATGGGGCCGACACCGACACCGACACCGATGCCGACACCGATGCCGACGCCGGGGCCGTGGCCGGGGGCAGCAGCCGGGTCCAGCTCGCCGCCCAGACCGGCCTCACCCCGCAGGCGATCAGCAAGATCACCGCCCGGCTGCTGGCCGAGGGGCTGATCGAGGAGGCCGGGCGGAGCGCGTCGACCGGCGGCAAGCCGCGCACGCTGCTGGCCCTGCGCCCCGAAGCCGGCTGCGCCGTCGGCGTCGAGCTGGACCGCCGGCGCGGCACCATCCTGCTCGTGGACCTGGCCGGCCGGACGCTGGGCGCCCGTACGCTGCCGTTCGGATTGGCGAGCGGAAAGCCCGAGCGGGTGGCCGTCGAACTCGGCGAGCGGGTGCGCGGGCTCATCGGCTCGGCTTCGGCCGGAGCCCGGGTGCTCGGTGTCGGCATCGGCTGTCGCGGGCCGCTGGACCACGAGACCGGGGTGCTGCACCGTCCTGCCGGACTGCCCGCGTGGGACGGGTATCCGTTGCGCGACGAGGTGGACGCGTACCTGGACGTGCCGACCGTGCTGCTCGACAAGGACACCAACACCGCCGCGCTTGCCGCACCGGCGCCCGGCAACACGGCGTATCTGCACTTCGCCGACGGCCTCGGTGCCGGGATGCTGCTCAACGGCGCGCTCTACAGGGGCGCGAGGACCAATGCCGGTGAGTTCGGTCACCAGGTCGTCCAGCCCGACGGTCCGGTCTGCACCTGCGGCGCGCGCGGCTGTCTGGAGGCGCTGTGCCTGGCCGCGCTCGCGGAGGGCGATCCGCAGACCGCGGCGCGCTGGCTCGGCCTCGGTGCGGCCAATCTCGTCCGGCTGCTCGACATCGACCGGATTCTCCTTGGCGGGCACCAGATCTTCGCCGCGCCGGACCTGTATCTGCGCGCGGTCGTCGACCAGATCGCCGCACATCTTCCCGACCCGGCCTGGCAGAACGTGCAGGTGTCGCTGACCCCCGCCGGGGAGGACGCGGTGGCGGTCGGTGCCGCGCAGCTTGTGCTCGACACCATGTTCGTGACACCGGCGACGCGCATCAGCCCTCTGTCTTCACGGTGACAGAGGGCTGATCGGCCGGACGCAACGTCAGCGGACGACGTCGAAGACGTTCTTCTGGATGCCGTTGCTGTAGGTCTGGCTCTCGACCAGCTTCAGCTTCTGCACGTCCTTGTCCGTGCTGCTGAACAGGCGCTTGCCGGCGCCGAGCAGCAGCGGGAAGACGAGCAGGTGGTAGCGGTCGATCAGGCCGGCGTCGGACAGCGCCTGGTTCAGGGAGGCGCTGCCGTGGACGATGATCGGGCCGCCCTCGGTCTGCTTCAGCGCGGCGACCTCGTCGAGCGTGCGCAGGATCGTGGTCGGGCCCCAGTCGTCGACCAGGTCCGCCTCGGTGAGGGTGGTGGACACGACGTACTTCGGCATGTCCTTGTACAGGGAGAACTCCTTCATGCCCGGCCACACCGGGCTGAAGGCCTCGTAGCTGGTCCGCCCCATCAGGATGGCCGTGGACTCCTCCTGCTCGGTGCCCTTGAGGGCGTAGGCCTCGGGGACGAACTCGACGTCCTTGAAGGTCCAGCCGGAGTTCCGGTAGCCGGGCTCGCCGCCGGGGCCCTCGACGACGCCGTCGAGCGAGATGAACGCGGTGCTGATCAGGGTACGCATATCAGACTCCTTAGTTTGCGATGTCGTTGTTGCCGATGGCGTGTGTGAGCCACTGCTGCCAGGCCTGCTCGGCATCGGCATCGGCTTCGGGAACGGCGTCGGCGTCGGCTTCGGGAACGGCGTCGTCCGGTCCGCCTCGGGACGCGAACAGGTGGTGGAACATCAGCGCCAGGCCCGAGCCGTGGTGGAAGGTGTAGAGCCCGTCGGCGGTGCGGACGCCGAAGCGTTCGCCGTCGGCCCAGACCACCTCGCCGTCCACCAGGGGCGCTCCGGCCGGTCCGCCGTCGGCGCGGGCGCCGATGGCGACGGGTGCGGTCAGGGACAGCGCGCCGGCCAGCAGGGCCTGTACGTCCTCCGGCGAGCGACCGGCCGCCGGGGCCATGCCGAAGACCGGGACCGCGGTGCGGCCGGGGAAGTGCGCCAGGTACTCGCGCAGCGTGTTGAGGTGGAAGGGCCAGCCGCGGCGCAGGGCGTCGTACTCGTTCTCCCAGTCGTCGCCGAGCAGGCCGCTGTGCACGACGCGCAGCACGGTGCTGCCGCCCTCGCGGCCCTCCAGGAGGTACTCGAAGGCCATGAAGCGGCCGTCGGGTGCGGGGGCGGTGCGGGTGGCCAGGCGCTTGCCGGGGTCGTAGGCGGTGACCACGGCCTCCTCCCGGTGGCCGCCGGTGTCCATGGAGGCGGTTCCGCCTTCGCGCGCCTCGATCTCGTTGCGTCCCATGAACCAGGAATCGACTCCCGGTCCGGTGGCGATCGCCTCCCAGACCTGCTCGGGCGTGGCCGGCAGCGTGGTCTCGAGCTCGATCTCGAAGGGGTGCGTCATCGCGGATCCTCCTGTTCTGCGGGGGTTTCGGGCTGGGGGCCGGGTATGGGATGGAGGCCGACGACCAGCCGGTGCTCCCGTCCCCCGGCGGCCTGCTCGTCGTGGTAGCGGCTGACCAGCGCGGTCACGGCCTGCGTCAGCTCCTCGGCGAACGCCGCCCGATCGGCCGCGGAGGCGAAGCGCACCCGCGCGTCCATCCCGAAGGTGGCGACCGGCTTGCCGGCCCGCGCCGACCCGCTGAGCAGCGTGCCGACCTCCTGGATCAGCCGCGAGCCCAGGGCCAGCAGCCACCGCGCGGACAGCCGGTCGGGCGCCCGGTCGGGGTCCGGGCTGACGGCGGCCAGCGCGCCGGGCGAGATCACGTAGGAGGCGGCGGTGGCGCCGTAGACGCGCTCGGTGACGTTGCCCTTGCGGCGCTCCTCGACGAGCTCGACCAGCTCGTGCCGCTCGAGTTCCTTCAGGTGGTAGTTGACCTTCTGGCGCGGCAGCCCGAGGCGGGCCGCCAGCATGGCGGCCGAGCCGGGCTCGGCCAGGGCGGCGAGGATGCGGGACCGGATGGGATCCAGCGAGGCCTCGGCCGCGGCGGGGGAGGCGATGACGGCGACATCGAGCATGGTTCCAGGATCTGGCCGACAAGGAATTTTGTCAAGACAAGAAAATTTGTCGGCGAGTCGGCCTGGCCGGCGCGGCTGGCCTGATCGCCGAAAAGGTCCTGCACCGATGACACCGGCCCGCCAAGATTCATCTCATGACAAGACGTCTCGCGATCCTGATAGCAGGGCTCTTCGCCGTCCTGCTCGCACTCAGCGGGTGTTCCAAACCCAAGCCCGTCGCCTACGCACCGGCCGCCTATGGTCAGCAGGTCGGCGGCGTGTTCCAGTGCTACTACGTCGACAGTCCCGCCGAGGCGCAGACGCTGATCGCCGAAGGCCTGTGCCCGCCGGGTTCGGTGCCGACGCCTATGCCGCAGTCGTGGCTCAACCAGTACTTCGCGTATTACGACTCCCCGGCCTACTACAACACCTATGTGCCGGTTCCCTACCGTTCGAACTACATCGGGACCTACCACACCTACTACGTGCAGCACGCCAGCGTGATCGACGCGGCGGCGAAGACGGCGTCCTGGAAGGGCTCCAACGGCAAGACCGTGTCCGGGTCGCAGGTGGACACGGCGAAGATGAAGTTCTCGACCGGTTCCGGGTCGAACTCGATGATGGGCGGCGGTTCACTGCGCGGCGGATCCAGCGGGGGATCCGTCGGCGGGTCTTCCGGCGGTGCCTCGGGTGGGTCGGGTGGTTCGTCCGGCGGCGACGAGGAGTCCAGCCATTCGAAGTCCGGGACCAGCCACTCCAAGTCCGGCGGTACCGGCGGCGGTTCGTTGCGAGGGGGCAAGAAGTGATGCTGCGGGACTTCTCCGTCTACGGCTACTGGCCGCACACCACGGAGCGCTGGGGCGAGGTGTTCCAGGCGACGTCGGCGCGTGCGGCCGAGGACCTGGCGCAGATGTACGCGCGCGAACGGGGCGCCGCGCTGCGGGTCGCGGGCGTCTTCGAGGGCGTCGTCGCCTCGGTCGACCGCTACACGCTCTTCGTCGATCCGCGCGACGTCCGCAACCTCGATGCCGAAGGGCTCGACCCCGATGTGCCGGGTCTGCGGAACGAGACGTGGACGGTGCTCGGGCTGATCGAGTCCCTGAACGACCGCCGGTGGAACGAGCACACCGGCGGGCAGCGGTTCTGCGACCACGTGCTCGCCGATTCGCCTTTGTCCGCCGAGGACGTCGCGGAGGACAAGGCGCGCAGCGAGGGCGGCAGACTGCTGGTGTGCGCGGTGTTCGACGGGACGCGGCAGCGTGCGGACGCGCTGTACGCGAAGTTCGCGAACCCGGACGTGCAGGCGGCGTAGGCGGCCTAGGCGGAGATCTCCCGGCGCCGCCGACGGTACCGTTGCGGCATGTCCTTCGCGATGAGCAACGGCGTCCGGCTCGCCTACGACGAGGCGGGTCCGGCGGACGCGGTCGGCGCGGGCGCGGGCGCCAGTGTCGGCGCCGGTGCCTCGCCGACGGTCGTCCTGACCCATGGCGGCCTGGGCGACCGGCGCATGTGGGACCACCAGTTCCAGGCGTTGGCGCGGCACTGCCGCGTGGTCCGCTACGACCTGCGCGGCGCCGGCGAATCCGACGACGCCCGCGGTGAGTTCTCGCGCTGCGACGATCTGCTGGGCCTGATGGACGCGCTCGACATCGAGCGCGCCGTCCTGGTGGGCAACTCCGTCGGCGGCGCGTACTCCATCGAAGCCACGCTCTCGGCACCCGAACGTGTCAGCGCTCTGGCACTGGTGTGTTCGGGGCTGACCGAATACGACTGGCCCGCCGAGATGACCGCCGAGGTCGGGCACCTCATCGCCGAGGCCGTGCCGGCCGACCGGATGGCCCGCTACTGGAACCGGACGGCCGAGAGCATCGACCCGGCCGACGTCGCGGCGGTCGCCGAGGTCAACGTCCGGTACATGGTCGCCGGGCCCGGGCGCAGCCTGGAGGAGCTGGATCCGGCGATCCGGGAGCTGGCGCTGGAGATGTGCCGGCACAGCTTCACGCGCGAATGGAGCGTTCCGCTGTACCAGGAGCGCTTCCTGCAGCCGCCGATCATCGAGCGGCTGCGCGACATCGCCGTGCCGACGCTGATCGTGAACGGCGTCCACGACCCCTCGGCCATTCAGGAGATCGCCGATCTGCTGACGGTGCGGATCCCGGGCGCGCGGCGCATCGATCTGGACTCCGGGCACCTGCCGTCGATCGAGCGTCCGGAGGAGACGACGCGCGCGTTGCTGGAGTTCGTGAGCGCGCGACACACCACGGTCGGGTGAGGCTCCCAGGGAGTTGACCTGCGAGCCGGTATCCATGGCTCATGATCAACAACCGTATGAGAGTCCTGTCAGGCGCTGCCGCCCTGGCGTTGTCCCTCGTTCTCGTTCCGCAGGCCGCCGGCCAGGCGCGCGCCGCCCAGACGACGGTCGCCGCCAGCTGTCCCGTCCCGGCCGACCACCTGTACGACGCCGCCGAGCGCGACGTCGAGCTGGAGCGGATCGCTCCCGTGCCGTCCTGGCGCTCCAACTGCGACGAGCTCTACCGGTCCGACGGCCGCGGGCCCGAGATCGTCTTCGCCGAGGGCTTCCGGCCCAAGGACGTCGTGACCGGGCAGTACGACCTGGCGGCGTACGTCGCCAACAACCAGCCGTCCCCGTTCGTCAGCACGTCCTACGACCACGACCTGTACAAGAAGTGGAAGTCGGGCTGGAACTACTACGTGGACGCGCCCGGCGGCATCGACGTGAACGCCACCATCGGCTACCAGCACAAGTACGCCTCGCAGATGGAGGTCGCCTTCCCCGGCGGCATCGACACCAAGTTCATCGTCGGCGGCTGCCCGGTGGACCTCCAGACCAAGACCGAGATCCTCACCGGCTGTGAGCGCAATCCGAACTACGTGCCGTGGCGAGGGGTTGCGGCAGGTTTCCCCGTATAGGGCGCGCCTTGCCACCCCGGCGCTGACAGCGCATCATCGGAACGCCCTACATCAAGTCATGTGCGCGGAGGCCAGATGAGCGTGCCCGACACGGCCGAGCCGTGGCCGCTGGTCGGGCGTGATCTGGAGCTGGCCTGCTTCGACGCGGTCTGGGCCGCGCGGGGGCGTCAGGGCGTGGTGATCCACGGGCCGGCCGGGATCGGGAAGTCGCGGCTGGCCGAGGAGTTCCTGCCGCGCGCGGTGCGGGCCGGGTTCGAGGCCGGGCGCGCCACGGCTTCGGCGCCGGCGGCCGCTGTGCCGCTCGGCGCCATCGCGCACCTCATTCCGCCGGGCGTGGACCTGGCCGATCCGGTGCGGGGGTTCGCCGCCGTGGCGCGGGAGCTGGCCGGGGCGCGCGGGGAGCGGCGCTGGGTGCTGCTCGTCGACGACCTGCAGTGGCTCGACGCGGCCTCGGCCGTGCTGCTGCGGCAGCTCATGGACGCCGGGGTGGTGCGGCTGATCGGCACGGTGCGCAGCGGTGAGCCGGTCGGTGAGGCGGTCGGGGCGCTGTGCGGGCGCGACGCGGTCCACCGCATCGACCTGGAGCCGTTCGACGTCCGGGCCACCGAGCAGGCGCTTCAGGCGGCGCTCGGCGGCCCGGTGGTCCGGCGCACCGTCGAGGATCTGCAGGAGGCCTCCGGCGGCAACATCCTGTTTCTCAGGGAGCTGGTACTCGGCGCGCTCGCCGCCGGAAGCCTCGTGCACGACGGCGAGATCTGGGAGCAGACCGGCCCGTTCGCCGCCGGGACGCGCCGGCTGACCGAGATGATCGACGCCCGCCTGTCCGCCGCGCCGGTCCGGGCCCGGCCCGCGCTGGAGCTGCTGGCGCTGTGCGAACCGGTCCCGGTCGCCGACGTGCTGGCGGCCACCGACCTGGACACGCTGACCGCGCTGGAGGAGTCCGGGCTGGTGCGGGTGGTCATCAGCCACCGCCGGACCACCGTCGCGCTGGCGCATCCCCTGTACGGCGAGGCTCTGCGGGCGGGTATCTCGCTGCTGCGGCGCACCAGGCTGCTGCTGGACCAGATCGAGCGGACCAGGGCCGCGGGCGGCCGGCGGGCCGACGACACCCGCCGCATGGCCGCCTGGCAGCTGGCGGCGACCGGCACCGCCGACCCGGCTCTGCTCGTCGAGGCGGCGGCGCTGTCCCGGTACGCCCACGACTACGCGCAGACCAAGACCCTCCTGGAATCGCTTCGCGAGGAGGACCAGACCACCGCGACCCGCCTGGCGCTCGGCGAGGCGCTGTTCGAACTCGGGGCCCCAGTGGGTGCCGAGGCCGTGCTGGCGGCCGCCGACGCCGGAGCCCGCGACGACCAGGAGAAGCTGGCGGTCGCGGTGGTCCGGTCCTGGAACCTGTTCTGGGGCGCCGGCCGGACCAAGGACGCGCTGGCGCAGATCGCCGACGCCGACGCCACCATGACCGGCCCCGAGAGCCGCAGGATGCTGCGGTACCACCAGGCCTCGATCCGGCTGTCCGACGGCGACCCGTCGGCGCTCGCGCTCCTGGATGACATGCCCGAGATGCCTGACATGCCCGACGAGGCCGGGGACCACGGCGACCCGACGGGCTGGCTGACCGCGGCCATGATGAAGTCGATGGGCCTGACGATGCTCGGGCGCACGGCGGACGCCTCGGCGTGGGCCGAGCACTCCTATCGGACGCATCTCGACATCGCCGGGCGGGCCCTGTACCCGCACCCGTCCGCGCAGCTCATCTCGCTGTCGGTGGCCCTGCGCGACGCCGGGCGGTTCACCGAGGCGCGGGCGGCGGGCGAACTCGCCCACTCCAAGCTCGGGACGTCGGCGACCCAGCTGACCCGCACCTGGGTCGCCTTCAGCCGCGGCCAGATCGAGCTGGCCTGCGGACACCCGGCGACCGCGCGCCGCTGGTTCGCCGAAACCGTGCGGCGGGCCCGCTCCCAGGGGCAGATCAGGCCCCTGAATCCGGGACTCAACGGACTGGCGGTGGCCGCCGCGCTGCGCGGCGACCTGGCCGCCGCCGAGCGGGCGGCCGACCGGGCGCGGCAGTATCCGGCGTTCGGCATCTGCGGGGAGTTCGGGGCCCTGGCCCAGGCCTGGCTGCGGGTCGGCCGAGGGGATCTGCCCGGCGCGCGCAGGGAGCTGATCGAGGGCGCGCAGCGGTCCCGGGCCGTCGGGAACGTCCCGATGGCGGCGTGGCTGCTGACGGACCTGGCGCGTCTCGGCGGCGCGCAGACGGCCCTGGAGTGGCTGACGGAGCTCGCCGCGACCGCGCAGGGGCAGCTGGTCCCGGCCGTGACGGAGCTGGCGCGGGCGCTCGCCGCCGACGATCCCGAGCGGCTGCTGGCGTCCTCGCGCGAACTGGCGGCGATGGGCGCCGATCTGTACGCGGCCGAGGCGGCGAGCGCGGCGGCCGGGGCGTTCCGGCGGGTCGGGAGCCCGCGGCGGGCGCCGGTGGCGGCGCGTCTGGCCGCGGACCTGGCGGTGCTGTGCGAGGGGGCGCGGACGCCGTTGACCGCCGCGGAGGCGGCGGCGCCTTTGACGGCCCGGCAGCGGGACATCGCGGTGCTCGCGGCGGCAGGGGTGGCGAGCAAGGACATCGCGGCGCAGTTGCACTTGTCGGTGCGGACGGTGGAGAACCATCTGCAGAACGCCTATGCGCGGCTCGGTGTGACGACGCGGGGCGAGTTGGCTTCTGCGCTGGGGGATCAGGGCTCCGGGGCGCTGGAATCCTTGAGTACGGCTACTTGAGTACCGACCACTTGAGTACCGATTACTCAAGTGCCCTGAACGGCGCGATGGTCGACTTCTTTCCGTACCCCTTGGGACTCACGGGGCGGAGGAGGTGACCGCTGTGGCCATGAAGAAGGACATCATCTGGGACTGACGCCGTGTGTGGCGTGCGTCTGGGCTGGGCCGCGATGCGGGTGGGACCTCGCGGCCCAGCCGTTTTCCGTGCTCGGTTACTCAGTAACCCTGCTGCTGTTGCTGCTGTTGCTGCTGTTGGACGGCGAGGATCGCCTGGACCTTCTGGCCCTGCTTGGTGGGCATCATGGTCGCGACCATCGAGCCGTCGGTGAAGTGCAGCTCGGCGCGCGGGGTGCGGCCGTGCAGCGCGGCGTCCTTGGTGCCCTCGGTCCGCACGCCGGCGATGAGGGTGCGCGGCACGGCGTGCACCAGGCGCATGGACGAGCCGCCGGCGCGCCCGGCGCGGAAGACGAGGTAGCGCCGGTCGGTGAGCACGCCCCAGGAGCCGGGACCGTAGTCCTCGCGGGTGGCGCGCGCGAACCGGATGAACCAGCCGGCCTGGCTGTCCCACCCGCCGAGGAAGACCGGCCCGGCGAGCTTGCGGTTGAGGGCCTCGACGCTCTTCTCGGCGATGCGCTCGTTCATCGCGTCCATGGGATTCAGCGCCCACTTCAGGCCCTTGTTCATCTTCTTGTCGGCGCGGCTGATGCCGCCCAGGACCCGGTGCTGGCCCTCGATGGCGATCATGAGCTCGCGCGGGGTCTCGGGGATGGTGTCGTCGAGCTTGAGGATGAAGCCGTAGTAGACGCTCTCGCCGGGCTCGAGGAAGGGGGCGGCGCCGTCGACGAGGCGGTCGCGTGGCGTGGCGAGGTTTGGCGGGGGCGGGAAGCTGGTGAGCTGAGGCTGGGCCTGAGGCTGGGGCTGCTGGGGGAGGTAGGCGGGGGCAGGGGGCTGCTGCCAGCCCTGGTTCGGGGCGGCAGGGGGCGCTTGGTAGGGCGCGGGCTGCTGCCAGGGCTGGTTGGGGGCGGCCGGCGGGGCCGGGTACTGCTGGGCGGCGGGCTGCTGCCAGGCCGGGGCGGGAGGTGCTGCGGGCGGCTGCTGCCAGGCGGGGGCGGCAAGGGGGGCCTGCGGTGCGGCGGGGGCGGGTTGCTGCCACGCGGGAGCCTGCGGCACATCGGCGGGCTGCTGCCAGGCGGGGGCCTGCGGCACATCGGCGGGCTGCTGCCAGGCGGGGGCCTGCGGCGACTGCGACTGCTGCCACGCCGGTGCAGCAGAAGCCTCAGCTGGCTGCTGCCAAGCGGCGGCCGGAGCCTGCGGCGCGGCGGGCTGCTGCCACCCCGGATTCGCCGCCGGATACTGCTGCCCCTGCCCCTGCTGCTGTTGCTGCTGTTCCTGCCACCCCTGCGGCGCCACATAAGGCTGCTGATACTGCTGCTGCGGCGCGTGGGCCTTCTTCCCCGATCCGTACGGATTCACCGGCTGCCCGGGATACGGCGGCGGCGCCTGGTACTGCTGCTGCGGCGGCTCGTTCTGCGGCTGCCACTGCGGTGCGGGTTGGCCGTACTGCGGTTCGGGCTGATTCATGCGTCCCCCATGGCTTCGGATATGCGTGCCAAGGGTAGGGCCCGGCGGGCCCTCGAGCCAGGGGCTTGATGCAGGGGGTTCGCGAGTGGGCTAGTCGGGGCGGCCGAAGGCTCTGATCTCCTCGATCTGCTTCGGTGTCAGCTTCGCGGGCTTCTCGCCGCGTTCCAGTTTCGCGGCGTGGACGTGCCGTTCGATGTCCGTCGCCGGGGTGCCGGTGTCGCCGGCGTCCGTGAAGTTCGAGATGGCTGCCAGGACGTGGCGCATGATCTCGCCCGCTCGGTTCTTCGGCATGCCGGCGACGATCCACACGTTCTTCGGGCCCGCTATGCGTCCGGTCTCGCGTTCGATCGCCGTGGTGATGCGGGCGACGGTGTCGGTTTCCTCGCCGGGTTCGCCCGCCGGTTGGAGGACCACGTACATCTCGATCAGCCAGCCGTGTTCCGCGTCGTGGACCGGGACGGCTGCCGCCTCGGCGACGTCCTCGACGGTCAGGGCCGCCGCCTCCAGGTGCTTGGCGCTCAGCTGGTGGCCGGCGACGTTGATCACGTCGTCGACCGGTCCGCGGACGGCTGCGCCGGAGGAGGCGGGAGCAGCCCGGGATGCCGCTCCGCGCTCCGTTTTGCGCCGCAGATGCGAACGCGGGTGTGCGGGACGGACCGCTCCCGCGGCCCGTCCCGGCGTCCGCACACCGCGCCCGGTGGCTCTGGCCCGACCGCTCATCGCGGCCAGGTGGGGAGCAGGGTCTTGCCGTGCGTGGCGTTCACCACCGCGGCCGACGAGGCGTACCAGGCGACCACCGCCGTGACGATGCCGAGCCACCCGCCCACCTTGGTCATCGTGTCCGGGGCCGGCAGGCTGTTCTGGAACGCGCCGATCGCCAGGAACAGGAAGGTGAGGGTCAGCAGCACGAACACTGCCAGCACCGCCAGGTTCGTCTTCAGGGCCGCCAGCGTCATGTACAGGGTGAAGATGCACCAGGCGAGCAGGAACAGCCCGACAGCCTGGTGGATGTCGCCCGCGCCCCGGGGCGTCAGCTTGACCAGCGCCCAGTAGCTGAGCCAGAACGCGCCGAAGGAGGCGAACGCGGTGGCACCGAAGGTGTTTCCGCGCCTGAACTCCCACATACCGGCCAACAGCTGCGTGATGCCGCCGTAGAACAAGGCCAAAGCCAGCACGACGTGCACCGCGCCGGTCTCCTTGATGAGGTTCGCGTTCAGGAAGCTGAGCACGAACGTGGTCATGGCGAAGCCGGCGAGTCCGAGTGGGGCGGGATCGGCGATTCCCGAGACGGGGGGCGCCGGAGGCGCCGGCCGACCGGTAGGTGTCGTCTCGCTCATTTCGCGACTCCTTCCTACAGGGGAAGGGACAGACATATCTGCTGAATAAAGGATAGAACGGTCATCCGCGAAAGAGTAGTGCTGAGCGTTTTCACCAGGGTGCGTACGCGTATGTCGTCCGGCGCCGAGCGTGGTCTAAGCGCTGACGTGCTCTTCCACGACCCACGACCGAGTGGCCGAACGGTCCAGGAATCGCGCCTCGTCCTCGGCGACGCCCGAGCCCTCCGCGAGCACGAGCGACAGCCAGGTGCGGCGCGCGGCCTCGTCCACGAACTCCATCCGGGTCATCACGTCGAAGTCGGCGGGGAATCCGCGTTCGTCGGCTTCGGGGAGGTAGGCGCGGACGTAGCGGTCCGGTGTCGGGGCCAGGCTGAGGATCAGCGGGACGTGGTGGTTCTCGTAGTAGTCGACCAGCTCGGCGCGGCTGAGGCCGGCTCGGGCCTTGAGGAGGGCTATTGAGGTGATCATGGCTGCCATTCTGGTGAGTTTCCGGCGGAGCGCCTTTCGTTAGAACCTCTCACGCTTCCTATTGACTCTCGCGTGCGACGGTTATAACTTCTAACTCAAGCGATAGCAGCTAACTGAGGAGCCGTACCATGACCGCCGTCCGCCGCCCCGCCCGCCTCCGCAGCACCCTGCTCGCGCTCCCGCTCGCCGCCACCGCGCTGGTCGGCGGCCTCGCCGCACCGGCCCAGGCGCAGGCGCAGGCGCAACCGCAAGCGCAGGCCGCCGCGCAGCGGCCCCTGACCTGCCAGGGCCAGGGCATCGACCCCACCGCGCAGCTGCACTACCAGACGCAGATCTTCATCAAGGCCCCGCTGAGCACCGTGTGGCGCGTCCATACCGACGTCGCGGCCTGGCCGCGGTGGCAGCGCGCGGTGAGCACCATGGAGCCGCTGACGCCGGGCCGGCTGCGCCCCGGATCGCAGTTCCGCTGGACGACGCCGGCCCCGGCCACCGCCTCGACGCCGGCGACCACGCTGGTCGTCACCTCCACGGTCCAGGACGTCCGCCCCGGCCAGTGCATCCGCTGGATGGGCCCGGCGATCGGCGACGGCCTGCGCATCGACCGCGGCACCCACGTCTGGAACTTCATCAAGGTCCCCGGCGGCGTGATCGTCCGGACCGAGGAGAGCTGGACCGGCGCGCAGATCGAGGCCGACCCGGCCACCGCGATCCGGTATCTGGCGCCGGGGCTGGACGAGTGGCTGGCCGACCTCAAGGCCCGGGCCGAGGCCCAGGCCTGTCACCACTGAAGCGGCCGCCTACACCAAATCAGGCTGCTGCCACTCCTCGCCGAGCACGTGCTCGGCCAGGAACGCCCGCACCGTCTCGTACCAGAGCTTCGACTCCTGCGGTCGCAGGATCCAGTGGTTCTCGTCCGGGAAGTACAGGAACTTCGCCTCCTTGCCCCGCCGCTGCAGGTCCTGCCACTGCCACAGCGCGTTCGACACCGGCACCCGGTAGTCGTTGTCGCCGTGGATGACCAGCATCGGGGAGGTGACGTTGTCCGCGTACAGATGCGGCGACCAGCGCAGGGCGTGCTCGGGCCGGAGCATGACGTCGCCGTACGCCTGCCGGAAGAACCACGGCACGTCCGAGACCGTGCGCAGCGAGGCGTTCCAGACGCCGGCGTGCGAGATCAGGGCTTTGAAACGCCCGGTCTGCGTGGCGATCCAGTTGGTCAGGTAGCCGCCGAACGAGGCGCCCATGGCCGCCGTGCGCGTGCCGTCGATGTCCGGCCGGTCGATCACGGCGTCGGTGGCGGCCATGATGTCGTGGAACGGGACCCCGCTGCCCTCGCCCTTGCCGCGGTCGACGAACGTCTGGCCGTAGCCGGTGGACAGCGAGTAGTCCGGCAGCAGGACGGCATATCCGCGCTGCACCAGCACCCACGGATTGGCGCGCCAGCTCCAGGAGTTGCTGCTCATCAGCGGGCCGCCGTGGATCCACACCACCAGCGGGGCCGGGCCCTCGGCGGTGTTCGGCAGCACCAGCCGGGAGTGGATGACCGTGCCGTCCTCGGCGGTCGCGGTCACCTCCTCGACCCAGCCGGGCAGCCGCACCGTGTCGCCGGGCGCCGACAGCAGAACCGGTTCCTGGTCCTCGGCCGCGGCGTCCAGGCGGACCGGACGCGGGGTGGCGTCGACGGCGGTGCGGATCGCGAACAGGGTCCGGCCGTCGGGGGAGACCTGAAGGCCGGTGTACGCCGCGCGGTCGCCGGTGAGCCGGGTGACCTCGCCGCCGACCAGGTCCACCTTGAACACCGGCGCGCGGCCGAGCTGGTCGGCGGTGAAGTAGAGGGCTGAGGAGTCCGGCGCCCACACCAGGCCCTGCGGCCACAGGTCCAGACGCTCGGCCAGGGCCCGGCTCGGGCCGCCGGCCAGCGGCTGGAGGTGGATGGTGGGCTTGCCGGCCGCGTCGAAGGTGGCGGATTCGCTGCGGACGAAGGCGACGGTGGTGTCGTCGGGGGAGATGGTCGGGTCGAAGTGCTGGTGTCCCGGGTCGCCGGCGAACAGGGCCGACTTCCCGGAGTCGACGTCGAGCACCCGCAGTTCGGCGGCGTGCTCGCTGTTCGCGAGGGCGGCCGTGATGCCGTAGACGACCTTCGAGCCGTCGGAGGTGACGGCGAAGGAGTCCACCGCCGGCCCGAGGTCCCCGGTGGCGTCGCGCAGCTCCAGCTTTCCGTCCGGACCGGGGGCCTCGGCCGCGAACAGGCGGATCCCGTCCGGGCCGATCTGCGTGTCGAACTGCCGGACCCACGCCTGGGTGTGCAGGATCGCGGTGACGTTCGCGTCCTTGCGGGCCTTGCGGCGCGCCGCGTCGTCTTCGAGGTCCCCGGCCTGCGGCATGACCTTGGCCGCCAGGACGATCCGGCCGGTCTTCGCGGCGACCTGGACCCTCCCGATCCCGGCCGGCGGCGCCGCCAGCAGCCGGGCCTCGCCGCCGCGCGCCGGCAGCAGCCACAGGCCCTGGCCGCCGCCGTTCTCGGTGTCGCCGCCGTCCTGCGCGTCCGGGTCGGTGCGCTTGGCGGCGAACAACAGCGAGCCGTCGGGCAGGAACGCCGGGGCCGACTCGCCGGCCGCCGACCGGGTCAGCCGGAACGGGGCGCCGCCGTCGCGGTCCACGTCCCAGATCGAGGAGACGTGCTTCTTGCCGTCCGGTGACAGATGCTGCACCCCGACCACGAGACGGCTGCCGTCCGGGGCCAGTGCGAGGCCGCCGACTCTGGGGATCTCCATGAATCGCGCCAGGTCTTCGAAGGGGCTCTCGTCGTCGAGAAGGATCTCGTCGTCGGCCGGCTGGGTGGGTTCGGTGTCCGCTATGTGCTCAGTCATCGGAGGCCACAGTAACCGGCGTGTCCGCTGGCTGGTCTGATCACCGCCGATGGGGACTGTGACGTATTGACGATTCGCCGGTGGCGCGGTGCTGCCTCAGTGTCATGAGCTCGCGGTGAACTGCTTGTTTCCAGGTCTGTACACCGGCATTACCCGTTGGTAACTTACTCCGAGTCAGGTCTGTGATCCACTTCACCCGCCAAGGAGTGCCATGCGCAGAAGACCAGTTCGGCGTGCCCTCGCGACCGCCGCTGTGGTGGCCCTCGCGGCCGCCGGAATCAGCACGGCCACAGCCGCGACGTCCTCCGCCTCCTCGTCCGACTCGTTCTACAGCTACAGCGGCTCGGCGCCGTTGGCGTCGTACGCGCCGGGCACCGTCCTGAAGACGCGGACGCTGCAGTACCACGTCCTCGGGATCCCCACGCCGGTCACGGCGATCCAGATCCTGTACCGCACCACCGACGCCCAGGGGCGCGCCACCGCCGGTGTGACGTCGGTGATCCGCAGCATCACCGGCGACAGCGGCAAGGCCGTGTCCTACGACTCGTTCTACGACTCGCTGAACCCGGCCGACAGCCCCTCGCGCGCCATCGCCGGCGACCTCTCGCTCGGCGGCACCATCGCCAACGCCGAGGCCCTGTTCCTGGCGCCCCTGGTGTTGCAGGGCTACAACGTCGTCATCCCGGACACCGAGGGCCAGACCGCCGACTTCGCCGCCGGCCCGGAATACGGCACCACCACCCTGGACTCGATCCGTGCGGCCACCAGCGGCGCGGCCGGGACCGGCATGAACGACGGCACCAAGTTCGCGCTGGAGGGCTACTCCGGCGGCGCCATCGCGACCGACTGGGCCGCGGCCCTGGCCCCGTCGTACGCCCCCGACGTCAACCGCAACCTGGTGGGCTTCGCCGAGGGCGGCCTGCTGGTGGACCCGGCGCACAACCTGAAGTACGTCTCGGGCTCGCTGGTCTGGTCCGGCGTCATCCCGATGGCCATCATCGGCGTCGCGCGCTCCTACAGCATCGACTTCAGCAAGTATCTGAACGCCTACGGCATGCAGGTCTACAACCAGCTGCAGCAGGGCTCGATCATCAACGCCCTCGGCGAGTACCCCGGGCTGACGTGGGCGAAGATGGCCAAGCCGCAGTACGCGAACCCGGACTCGGTCCCGGAGTTCGTCAACGCCGTCAACAAGATCAACCTCGGTTCCGCCCCGACCCCCACCATCCCCGGCTACCTCGGCCAGGGCGACGGCGGCGTCCTGGAGGGCACCTTCTCGAACCCGCCCGGCATCGGCACCGGCGACGGCGTGATGGTCGCCGGCGACGTCCGCGCCCTGGCCCGCCAGTACTGCGCCACCGGCGACGCCTCGATCAAGTACGACCAGTTCGACCTGCTGAGCCACATCGGCACGGCGGCCGCCTGGGCGCCGCTGGCGCTGCTGTGGCTGAACGACCGCTTCGCGGGGCGCACGGCGCCTTCGGACTGCGGGTCGATCGCCGCGGGGAACTCGCTGACCCCGGAGCAGGTGGCTGGTTCTTGAGCAGGGCTAAGGCTTCTGTGTGACGGACCGCATCCCGCGAGCTGTTCAGGCGGCTTCGCGGGATGCGCTTTTCACGCACGGTTCAGCGGTTGAGCCCGGCCAGGTAGTCGTTGTAGGCATTCAGCTCGGCGTCATTGTTCCGGTCGGCAGCCCGGTCGCGCTGCGCGGCGGCCCGGGTGTCGGCCTTGCGCCATTGCAGGAACAACACGAGCAGCACCAACACGCTGGGGATCTCCGAGAACGCCCAAGCGATCGCGCCCGCCGCGTGCTCGTCCGACAGTGCCGTCCCGGGCCAACTGGCCGGGTGGTGCGTGAACACCGTGGTGGTCAGGGCGCTCTCCATCATCACCGCGATGCCGAAGAAGGCGTGGAACGGCATGCCGCCGAACAGCTCCAGGATGCCCAGCACCGGGTTGGCGCGGCGCGGGCCCGGGTCGACGCCGAGGATCGGGTAGAAGAACAGCAGGCCGACGGCCAGGAAGTGGACCAGCATCAGCTCGTGGGTCCACCACGTGCTCATCAGCGTCGTGAACAGCGACGTGAAGTAGAGCCCGTACAGGCTGGCGACGAACACCGGCAGGGTGAACCACGGCGCCGTGATCACCTTGGCGAAGCGCGAGTGCAGGACGTGCACCAGCACCTCGCGCGGCCCGAGGCGGCCGTGGGCGGCGGCGGGCAGGGTGCGCAGGGCCAGGGTGATGGGCGCTCCGAGCAGGAGCAGGACCGGGCTCACCATGGACAGCACCATGTGCTGGACCATGTGGACGCTCATCAGCTGCATCCCGTAGCCGCCGATGCCGGTCGCGGTCACCTCGATGATGGTGGCGATGCCGAGCAGGAAGGCCACGGTGCGGCCGGGCTGCCAGCGGTCGCCGCGGCGGTGCAGGCGCCACACCCCGAGGACGTACAGCAGCGCGGCCAGCAGGCCCACCGCCGGGACCAGGGGGATCGGCTGCGGGTGCCAGGCCAGCAGCCTGCCGAGCGAGACCGGGGCCTCGGGCATCCAGCCGGGGCCGCTCATCCCGTCGCCCATGGGCGTGCTCCTTGTGCTCCTCGTGAGTGGTTGCTGACCGGGGAGTGGCGGATTCCGGCCGTCGGTGGCCCGGTTAGGGGCCCATCGTCCCACACCGCCTGACGATCTCCGCGGGCGGTGTGTCCCGGTTGGGCCGAAACCGGGCGGGGCATGACGGACGGAGTGGGGAACCGGTGCGATGATGTGTCCGCCATGGACCTCCGGAGTGTCGCCCCGAACGCGCGGGCCGCTGTTTTCGCAGCGGTCTGCACGCTGTTGGCGGTCGCGGCACACCGGCTGATGTCGGCCACGGCCATCCCCGTCGCGGCGCAGGCGCTCGGCGCGGTGGCGGTGTTCTGCTTCGCGCGGATCGCCGCGGCGCCCGGCGAACGCGGCCTGGGCTCGATCGCGCTGCTGGTCGGCGGTTCGCAGATCGGGTTGCACCTGCTGTTCCACGCGGTGCAGGCACCAACTATGCCCGCTATGTCGGGCGTGGGGGATATGTCCGGAACCTCATCCGGCATGACGATCGCCCACGTTCTCGCCGCTGCTTGCGCCGCGTGGTGGTTGCGCCGCGGTGAGGCCGCGTTGTTCGCCGCCGTCGAGCGGGCCCGCGTGGTCCTCGGCGCGTCGTGGCGGATGCTGGCGTGGTGGGCCTTGGGCATGCGGCCGATCCGCTCGGCGCCCCCGACGCTGCCCGCGGTCGGCCGGGACGCCCGCCGACCGGTCACAGCACGCGCATTGTTGTTCACGGTGATCAGGAGAGGACCGCCGCCGGCCTTCGGTCGGTAACGGATTACACGGATCGCATCGGCCCCGCTCCGTCCGGGGCTCCGTTTTGCTGTGCTCTCAATCACCGTGGAGATACCACTATGTCCAAGTTCTCGCGCAGTGCGGCTGTCGCCGGCGCGGCGCTCATCGTCCTGGCCATCGCCGGTCCGGCGTCCGCGCACGTCACCATCGGCCCCAACACGTCCCCCAAGGGCGGCAGCGACGTCGAGCTGACCTTCCGCGTCCCCAACGAGGAAGCCCAGGCGAGCACCACCCAGGTCGAGGTCGACTTCCCGACCGACAAGCCGATCACCGGCGTGCTTCCCGAGCCGACCCCGGGCTGGACCGTGAAGGTCGACGACCTCACCCTCGCCACCCCGATCAAGACCGACGACGGCACGGTCACCCAGGTCGTGCAGCGCATCACCTGGACCGGCGGCCAGATCCCGGTCGGGCAGTACCAGGGCTTCCGCGTGATGCTCGGCGCCCTGCCGGACGACGCCGACAGCCTCACCTTCAAAGCCCTGCAGACCTACTCCAACGGCGACGTCGTCCGCTGGATCGACGTCCAGCAGCCGGGCCAGCCCGAGCCCGACCACCCGGCGCCGGTCCTGACCCTGACCGCGGCGGCTCCCGACGGGGCGTCCTCGGCACCGTCCTCGAGCCCGGGCTCCCAGGTGACCGCGACGGCCTCGGCGCCCCCGATCTCCGGCGGCTCGACTTCCGCCGGCTCGGCCACCACCGCCGCAGCGGCCAAGACCAGCGACTCGACGGCCCGCGCCCTCGGCATCGCCGGCATCGTCATCGGCGTCCTCGGTCTCGGCGCGGGCGCGTTCGGCGTCGCCGCGGCGCGGCGCAAGGGAGCCGGGACACCGGAATGATGCGTCGCCTCGCATGTGTGGCCGCGCTCGTCGTCGCGGTGCTCGTCGCCGTGGCGCCGGGCGCGTCCGCGCATGCCACCGTGGTCTCGACCGCGCCGGGGGACGGCCAGGTGGTCGCCACCGCGCCGAGCGTGGTGTCGGTGCGCTTCGACGAGCCGGTCCAGATGCAGTTCGGGGCGTTGCGGGTGTTCTCGCCGTCCGGGTCGCGGGTGGACGAAGGCAGTCCCTCGCACCCGGCCGGCCACTCCGACACCGTCGAGGTCGGCTTGGCCCCGAAGCTGGGCCGCGGCACCTACACCGTGGCCTGGCACGTGATCTCGGCGGACTCGCACCCGGTGTCGGGGGCGTTCACGTTCAGCGTCGGCGCCTCCTCGACGACCTCGGTGTCCCAGGACACGCTGAACGCCGCCGGGAGCACGACCGTCGGGGTCCTGTACGGGATCGCCCGCGGCGTCGCCTACGGCGGCTTCGCGCTGGCCGTCGGCGCCACCGCGTTCCTGCTGTGCTGCTGGCCGGCCGGAGCCGCTTCGCGCCGGGTGCAGACCCTGATCGGCGTCGGCTGGGCGGCCCTGGTGGCCGCCACCCTCGCCGTACTCGGGTTGCAGGGTCCTTATGACGGCGGCTTCGGGCTGGGCCGGGTGTTCGACAGCGCGGTCCTGCGTACGACGATGGGAACGCGCCTCGGTACCGCGCTGTCGGTGCGGCTGCTCCTGCTCGGAGCGTTCGGCACGGGCCTGGCGATGCTGCTGCCGAGGCTGGAACAGGCCTCGGTCCGGCTGCGGATCGCGGCCGCCGGCGTCGGGGCGGCGGTGGCCGTCGGGATGGCGGCGACGTGGGCCGCCGCCGACCACGCCGGGACCGGCTCGCAGGTCGCCCTCGCGCTGCCGCTCGATGTGCTGCACGTGATGGCGATGGCGGTGTGGCTCGGCGGGCTGACGGTCGTCGTCGCGGTGCTGCTGCGTCCGGCGGGGGCCGGGGTCGGAGCCAATTCCGGGACCAAGACCGCAGCTAAGCCCGGAACCAGATCCGCGGTGGATCCGGCAGTCCTGGCACCGGCGATCCGCAGGTTCTCGACCATCGCGGCCTGTTGCATCGCCGTGCTGGTCGCCAGCGGCACGTACCAGGCGTGGCGCCAGGTCGGGACGCTGGGTGCGCTGACCGGCACCGTCTACGGCAAGCTTTTGCTGGTCAAGCTGCTCGGTGTCGGGCTGGTCGTCGCGCTTGGCTACCTCGCTCGGGTGTGGATCGCGCACTACCTCGCCGATCGCGCGACGCCCGACGAGGTCGCCATCCGGCAGCTGCGCCGCTCGACCGGCCTGGAAGCGGTGCTCGCGATCGGGGTGCTGACCGTCACGGCGATGCTGGTGAACGCCCCGCCTGCGCGTACCGCCTTCGCGGCGCCGGTCTCGACGACCGCCGCCTTCGACACCGGCGGGCCCAACGGGAAGGGGACCGTGCAGGTCTTCGTCTCGCCCGCGAAGGCCGGCACCGATCTCGTGCACATCGAGGTCGTCTCGCCGTCGGGGGAGCCGGAGGCGGTGCCGGAGCTGACCGCGACCCTGTCGCTGCCCGATCGGCAGCTCGGGCCGCTGCCGATCACGCTGAGCGGGGCCGGGACGTCGCACTACTACGGGAACGCGACGATCCCGTTGGCGGGCGGCTGGAAACTGGCGGTGACCGTACGGACCGACGACATCGACGAGACGACGGTCACGATCCCGGTCACGATCCGCTGAGGTCCCGATGGCGTGAGGCGGCGGTGGTCGGCGTCAGCCGTGAGGCGGCGGCGGTCGGTAGCAGGAGCGAGGCGGCGGCGGTCGGTATCAGAGGTCAGATGATCCCGACCATCGCCGCCATCGTCAGCGTCATCAGCAGCGCCCCGACATGCGGCACCGTGACCAGCATCCGCGGCGCACCGGCCGCGCCGCCGTGGCGGTGCCGCGCGTCGATCAGTCGCCGGCCGTGCACCACCGCGCACCCCGCCAGCACGGCCGCGACCCCGAGCGGCACCCACGACGGCGGATGCGTGGGCGCGGTGAGCATGTACGCCATCGCGGCCTGACCGGCGCCGATCGCCGCGTTCTGGCAGCGGTGCTGCGTCGGGCCCCGGCGCAGGGTGGCGCGCGCGAAGTAGGCCGCGCCCAGAACGGCGTAGCAGACAGCGGCGGCGTGCAGCGCGCCGGCCGACACCCCCGGAAACACCATGAGCGTCATGCCCGCGCCCATCACCGCGTGCCCGGCATCGGCCGGCCGGTCCGTGTCAGGAAGCTGTGTCGGTGACAACAGGCGCAGCACATGCACGACCGTCGCCGCCCAGAACAACGCGAGCTCGGCCAGCACCACCAGCGCCGAACCGCCGCCGGAACCCATGTCCATTCCAGCCACACCCCTCGGCTCGACACCACCCCACGGAGAGCCTTCCCGACCGGCGGCGGGATAGTCCATGGCGAATGCGGCGAAATCGGCGAATGCTTCGCGGCTCGCGAGCGGGCCGCGGGAATGGTCCGGCATGACAGAGCCCGGACTGTCCGCCAGGACAGCCCGGGCTCGCCCCGCGCTCGATCCAGCTGCCTGTCCAGCTGCCTATCTGGCTGCCTCAGCCCTTGCCACCGTGCCGCGCGGCGGCCTTGGCGGCGAGTCCCGTGAACCAGTTCTTGTCCGCCTGAGTGAAGGCCGGCATCTTCTGATCCGTGGTCGTCACGTCCACCCGCAGGATGTCGTCCTTGAACCGGATGAAGAACGTCTCACGGCCCTGCCCGTACCAGTTCTCGACGAACGCGTCGTCGCCGGTCCCGGCCGGCAGCGGCGCCGTCGTGTCGCGGCTGTAGGGCAGTCCGGCCGTGTCGCATCCGCCGCTTCCGTGCTGGCGCAGGTCGGCCATCCAGCCCGGGCCCGAGCCGGACTTCATGACGTCCAGCTGCGCGGTGGCGGTGACCTTGATCCCGCTGGGCGTGGTCCCGGTGTAGCCGTAGATCGCCTGGGGGGACGCCACAGGGTTCTGCTGGTTTGTGCAGCCGTTGTCCACCACCAGGTCGCTGGTCGTGCCCTGGGGCCCGGCGGCGGTGGTCCAGCCCGTACCGAAGTCGGACGGCTGGGGCATGGTCGGCGGCGCGGCAGTGGGGGGCGACGGGAAAACGGCCTTCGTCTGCGTCAGGGGCGGCACCAGGCCCGGGTTGGACATCGCCGCCGACAGCTTCGCCTCGGACACCGGGTTCTGAGACAGGGCCCGCTTGGGGTCCGGCGCCGGTTGCTGGAGCCCGCCGCTGGGCGTCGGGGAGGCGAAGTTCTGCCATGTGACCCCCATCGCGCCGCGGTGGCCGGGGAACAGCCGGACCGCGGAGACGGCGGAGAAGGGCCCGTAGTCCTTGGTGGAAGTCACCAGGACTGAACCGTCGGACAGAGTCGATGTAGTACATGGAGTCCACTGCGCCGCGTCCGTCCAGCCGCCCTCGGGAGTCTGCTCGGGATGCAGTACCACGAGCGAAGCGAAGGTTTTCGCCGCACAGCCGGGCATCCCGTCCGCCCCTCCGTCGGAGGAGTTCATGAACGAAATGCTCAGCGTGCCGGCCGGGGCTGTCGCCTGGGGCGCTGCCAGGGCGCGCACCGAGGCTCCGTTGTCCGTCCACAGGACGTTCGCTTCCACCATGGCCTCGTTCTCGGCCTGGGGGTCGTCGTCCGCCACCAGCCGGACGAAGGTGTCGCCCGGCTCGGCCTTCGCGATGTGGGTGAGGGCCGGGTCCAGCTTGCTCAGCAGCTGCATGGTGTCGCGGGCCGTCGAGGCCGGGACGGCGAGGTACTTCGGGAAGCCGCCGGGGGCCCTGCCGCCGGTTCCTGGCGAATAGCTGACGAAGCGCGCGTAGTCGAGGACCTTGGAAGGATCCACCGCCACCGGCGGCTGTGTCGGGGGCGCCGCATTGTGCCCCGGTGCCGGCCCCGGTGTCGGGGCCGTGCCGCCCACGCTTCCGGACACGCCGATCCCGACGGCGGCCACCAGGGCCGCGGTGGCGACCACGCTGCCTGAGGCGGTCAGAGCCCTGACCCGGTTCCGCCGCTGCCCGGCGCGCATCATCGCGGCGTGGTCGGCGACCCACATCGGCTCCTCGCCCTGTCGCGAGCGCTCGAACAGTTCCCGTGCCCATTCCTGGGCGGTGTTCCACTCCTGGCCGGTGTTCATGAGTACCCCTTCATCGCGGCGACGTCTTCGGGGCCCGGGGCGTCCGCGGGCACGAGGTCGGCGACCACCGCGCGCAGCGCCACCAGCCCGCGGGCGGTCTGGCTCTTCACCGTCCCGGTCGAGCAGCCGAGGACCCGTGCCGTCTGCTCGATGTCGAGGTCCTCCCAGTAGCGCAGGACCAGGACCGCGCGCTGGCCCGGGGCGATCCGCCGCAGCCCGGTGACGAGCAGGTCGCGGTCGTGCACCGGGACGGGGGAGCGGTCCGGGAGATCGGGCGGCGCGGAGGTCGGCCACTCCCGGCGCCGCCAGCCCCGCCGCTTCTCGTCGATGCAGACGTGCAGCAGGGTTTTGCGAAGGTAGGCGTCCAGGTCGTCGCGGCGGTTGACCTTGCCCCAGGCGCAGTAGAGCTTGACGAACGCCGTCTGGACCAGGTCCTCGGCCTGGTGCCAGTCGCCGCACATCAGGTACGCCACGCGTCTGAGCTCGTGCGAGCGGCCGGCCACCAGTTCGCCGAACTCCTTCTCGTCGGGTCTGCGCATCCGTTCCGCCCCTCATCCCCATGCTGCGCCCGGGTGTCCGGACTCTTCCGACCACTCCCACGGATGCCGGCGCCGTCAGGTTGTCGCCGCGGCCGGGAAAGTTCAGAAGTCAGTGAAGTCAGTGAAGTCAGTGAAGACGGTGAAGGCGGTGAAGGCGGTGTCGAGCGGTCTAGCGCCGGCGCAGGTACTCGTCGATCACCGCGTGGACGGCTTCGCGGGCCCGCTCGTAGCTCACTCCGCGGTCCGCGAGCGCCTGCGCGGCGGGGTCGTTGGGGGTGTGGGCCAGCGCCAGCAGCAGATGCTCGGTGCCGACGTAGTTGTGATTCAGCTTGAGCGCCTGGGTGAGCGCGGTCTCCAGGAGGCGGCGTGCCGGGGTGCCCAGCAGCGGCGAGATCGTGCGCGGGGATGCGGCGTCGTCGGGTGAGCCGAGCGCTGCGCGCAGGCCGGCGGTGTCCACTTTCAGCAGATCAAGGGCCTGAGCCGCCAGGGTGTCGTGGTCGTCGAGCATCGCGAGCAGCACGTGACCGGGCTCGACCGTCGTGCTGCCCAGCCGCCCGGCGTGTTGTTCGGCGCGCAGGAGCGTGGCGCGGGTGCGTTCGGTGACCCGGCTGAGGCCGCCGGTGCCGATCAGGTCGCCGAGTGTCAGTTGGAAGCGCGCCGGGGCGTAGCGCTGCTGCGCGGCCTGCCGGCTGATGCCCAGGTGGTTGCCGATGTCGGCCCAGGAGTTCCCGTGCGTGCGCGCCTGCTCGACGTAGTACCCGACCAGGCGGGCGCCGAGCGCCGAGAGCTCGTCCGCGATCTGCTCGGCGGCGGCGAGGCGGTCCAGATCGTTGTCGCCGTCGCCGCCGGCCGTGCGCGTGTCCAGCTCGGTGATCAGGCCGGGGAGGTCGGGGAGGTCGGGCACCCGGCCATTCTGGCAGTCAACCGAGCGATTGCCGGGTAGGCAAGCGTCAACTCTTTCCTTGACATCGCTGCATGCGTCAACTAATCCTTGACGCATGAACGTGACGCATCTGGCCGAAGCCCTCGACACCCTCGTCCCGGAGATCCTCACCCTGTGCAAGGCCCCTGGCATGTCCTTGGCCATCGGCGTGGACGACCAGGTCGTCTTCGCGAAGGGCTACGGCCGCGCCGATCTGGCCACCGGCCGGCCGATGACGACCGCGACCGTCGGGCCCACCGGCTCCGATGCGAAGCCCTACACCGCCACCGCGGTGCTGCAGCTCGTCGACCGCGGCCTGCTCGGGCTCGACGACCCGGTCGCGGACCACCTCGGCGGCCTGCGCGTGGCCAACCCCCACGGCCCGCGCGAGATAACGCTGCGGGACCTGCTGACCCACCGCAGCGGGCTGGGGACTGATCTCGGCTTCTGCGACCGCGTGCCGCCGATGCCGCTGGGGGACCTGCTGAAGAAGATCTTCGAGGAAGGGCGGACCGACGCCTACCACGGCGGATTCCTGCCGTTGTGGGCGACGCCGGTCGGAACGCACTACCAGTACAGCAACGTGGGCATCGCTCTGGTCGGATACCTGGTCGAGCGGCTCAACCCGGACGGCGTCCCGTTCTCCGAGTGGCTGCGGCGGAACCTGTTCGCGCCGCTGGCCATGACATCGACTTGCTTCCCGCCGTCGCAGAACGCTGATCATGTCCCGGCCGACCTGCTCGAGCGCCGCTCGACCGGCTACGCCACGCTCGACGGCTTCCAGTTCCGGCTGCCGCAGATCCACGCCGGCCTCCACCCGGCGGGGACGGCGCTGACCACGCCGTCCGACCACGTGCGCTTCCTGCTGGCGATGGCCGGCGGCGGCCGGCTCGGCGACGTCAGCATTCTGCGACCGCAGACCGCCGCGGCGATGGTCACGCCCCAGGCCGGCCGCGGACCCGATCCGGACAGCGCGATCGGGTTGGTCTGGAACGTCTTCCAGCACGGCAGCCCCGGCTACCACGTCGGTCACGGCGGCGAGTACATGTGGGGCTGGAACCAGGTCTCCCGGTTCTGGCCCGAACAGCGGATCGCGGTGACCGCGTCGGTCAACCAGTGGGATCTCGGCGACCAGGGCTCGTCCGAACGCCCCAGCCACCTCGCGGGGCGGCTGATGCTGGACGTCGTCAGCGCGTGGGCCGGGGGGAAGGACCCGCGGCCGCTGCGCGGTCCGGCCGCCGCGCGGAGCTACGTGGCCGGGCTGATCGTCGGCGACCGGCTCACCTCGCGGCTGGGGATCAGCACCGCGCTGACGGATCGCGACGTGGAGGGGATCGTGGCCGGAAGCGTCGTCGCGGAGGGCACCCCGTGGGACCCGGAGGCTTTCGGCACGGCGGTGCGGGATGTGGCCGCGACCGACGGGACGCTCCCGTCGCTGCTCAAGCTCACCCGGGAGCAGATGCCGCACCATCACTTGGCGTTGGTGCGCCGCCAACTCGGCGTCCCGTTCCTCGGCACCGGGCTCGGAGGTGAATAGCCTGGCCCGATGAACAGTCTTGCCACAAAGGTCGGCGATCTCCTCGAGGGCGGGATCGAGCGGCGGGTCTTCCCGGGTGCCGTGTGGGCCGTCGGCGGTCCGGACGGGGTGATCGAGCAGGGCGCGGCAGGCCTGCTCGATGCGGCGGACGCGACCCGGCCGATGGCCGCCGACACGCTGTTCGACCTCGCCAGCCTCACGAAGATCATCGCGGTGTGGGCGGGCGTCGGCCTGCTCTGGGAACAGGAGCGGATCGACCTCGACGACCCGCTGGCCAAGCACCTCCCGGACTCGGTCGGCTTCCCTTTGGGCGCTGTCACCATCCGCCAGTTCCTGACCCACACGTCTGGGGTCCCGCTGCGGGCGAACCTGCGCGCGTCATACGGGACCGACCCCGAGGCGGTGCGGTTCGGCGTGCTGCGCGAGGCGATGCGGCGGCCGGCCGGCGAAGCCGTCGAGTACACCGACCGGTCGGCGCTGATCCTCGGTTTCCTGGTCGAGCAGTTGACGGACCGGCGCCTGGACGAGGTCGCGCGGGACGCGGTCTGGGCGCCGCTGGCGATGTCGGCCACGCGCTACGGGCCGCTCCCGGCCGGCCTCGTCGAGCAGTGCGCGCCGACCGAGTTCGACGAGGAGGCCGGCGCGCACGTGCGCGGGTCTGTCCACGACTACTCGGGCCGGTTGCTGGGCGTCTGCGGGATCTCCGGCACGTTCTCCAACGCGCCGGACCTGAGCCGCTTCCTGCGATACCTGCTGAACCCGGCGGCGCCTGTGGGCTTCGGTCAGCGCTGGATCAGCGAGTCCCTTCGCCTGCACACCGGCGAACTGCATCCCGAACGCGGGTTGTTCTGGGTGGCGGCCGCCGACCGGGACGTCTGGTACCACTATGGCTTCACCGGCACCGCGATGTGGGTGTCGCCGACGCGGGATCGCTGGGCCCTGCTGCTCACGAACAAGCTCTACTACAGCCGGGATCGCGGGCCGATGGCCGAGGTGCGCAATGCGTTCCGGCGGATGGTGTTCGACGGGAGCTGAGCGTTCAGACGCCTGCCCTGTTCCGCCACTCCGGCTTCACCGTCGTCAACTGCGCGGTCTTGCCGGGGTCCCGGTCGACGACGTCGCCGAGGATCCCGTCGATCCGCTCCAGCACCTCGGCGTCGAGCACCACCCCGGAGGCGCCGGCGTTCTCCGTCACCTGTTCCGGCCTGGTCGCGCCGATGAGCGCCGCGGTGACGCCGGGCTGGTTCAGCGTCCAGGCGATCGCCAGTTGCGCCATGGACAGGCCGGCTTCCTCGGCCACCGGCCGCAACTCCTGGACCCGGGTCAGCAGGACGTCGCCCATGACGCGTCCGATGAACTGCGTGGGGCGGCCGCCCACCGCGGCCCGGGATCCGGCCGGCGCCGGCGCGCCGGGGAGGTACTTGCCGGTCAGCACGCCCTGCGCCACCGGCTGGAACACGATCTGGCCGACGCCTTCGCGCAGGCTCAGCGGGACGACCTCGGGCTCGATCACCCGCCACAGCATGTTGTACTGCGGCTGGTTCGCCACGATGCGGCTGCGCAGCCCGAGCTCCTCGGCCAGGCGCAGGGCCCGTTCGATCTGCTCGGCGCGCCACTCCGAGACGCCGAGATAGCGCACCTTGCCCGCGCGGACCAGGTCGTCGAAGGCGATCAGCGTCTCCTCGAGCGGAGTCTCGCCGTCGAAGCGGTGGGCCTGGTAGAGGTCGACGTAGTCCATGCCGAGGCGCCGCAGGGAGGCGTGACAGGACTCGATGATGTGCTTGCGGGACAGCCCGCGGTCGTTGCGGCCCGGTCCGGTCGGCAGGCAGACCTTCGTGGCGATCTCCAGCGATTCGCGGCGCTCGCCCTTGAGCGCCAACCCCAGGACCTCCTCCGCCGCCCCCAGCGCGTAGACGTCGGCGGTGTCGAACGTCGTGATGCCGGCGTCGAGCGCGGCGCGTACGCACTTCGTCGCCGTGTCGCGCTCCACACTTTCGCCGTGGGTGAGCCAGTTGCCGTAGACGATCTCACTGATGAACATGCCGGTGGTGCCAAGGGCGCGATGCTTCATGGCCCGGGACCCTAGCTATCGCCCGGCCCGGAGACGAACGCTTTACGATCACAGCGCAGTCGTGCCCGGCACGATCAGCCCGGTTTCGTACGCCGTCACCACGAGCTGCGCCCGATCCCGGGCTCCCAGCTTCGTGAGAAGCCGGCTGACATGCGTCTTCGCCGTCAGCGGCGACAGGTGCAGCGTCGCGGCGATCTCGTCGTTGGACAGGCCGGTGCCGACCAGTGTCAGCACCTGCCCCCGCAGCCGTCCGGTACCGGGCGCCGATCCGCTGGCCGCGATCACACAGCGCGAGCGCGCTCTGGTCGGGGTCCTGGGCCGGTGGAACTGGTGGCTGCCCGGCTGGGCCGCGTCGCTGTTGCGGGTGGCGCCTTCCCCGGTGCCGGGCGCGGGGGTGCCACCGGCTCAATCATGCCTACAGAGGACGCACGTTGTAGTTCGCTGCGAACAGGTTCGCCGGGTCGTACTGGCGCTTGACGGCCGCGAGCCGCTTGTAGGTGTCGGCGGGGTAGGCGGCGGCCACGTCCGCCTCGTCGGCGGCCGAGTTGAAGTTCGAGTACGTGCCGCTGACGTGCGGGGCCAGCCGCTCCCAGGTCGCGTCCAGGGCCGGCAGGGCGGCCTGGACCACCGGGGCCGGGCCGATCACGACGGTGCCGATCATCAGCTCCGCGCGACGATGCGCGAACGCCGTCGCGTCCTCGGCCACTCGGCCGAGTGCGCCGCCGATGCTGCGGATGGTGATGAACGGCGCGCCGTCGCTCGCCCCGACCTCGGTGAGGATCCGCAGCGCGGCGTCCACGCCGTCCCGTTCGACGAAGGCGTCGCGGGTGTGGAAGGTGATCGCCGGCGGCGGGGTCTGGGTCTCTTCCAGAATGTCCGCGTACGGCTTGAGCGCCACGGAGTCGCCGGTCACCGTCCCGAGCCGCCGGATCGGATCGAGGGCGGCGTCGGCGTCCTCGGCGGAGTCCCCGTCGAAGGTCACGAAGATCTCGACCGGGGCCTCGGGGCCGCCGGCGAAGGGGTTGGCGAAAGCGGCGATCGCGGTCAGGGCTTCGGGCGCGCCGCGCATGTGCTCGGCCCAGCCGTGGACCACCTGAGGGGCCTGGGCGGCCGGGAAGGCGATCCGGCCGTGGAACACGTCGGTCGTCGCATGCGCGGCGAACTCGAAGGCGGTCACGATCCCGAAGTTCCCGCCGCCGCCCCGGACGGCCCAGAACAGGTCGGGATTCTCGTCCTCGTCGGCGGTGAGCACCCGCCCGTCGGCGGTCACCACCTCGGCCCGCACCAGGCTGTCCAACGCCAGCCCGTACTCGCGCACCTTCCAGCCGATCCCGCCGGAGAGCGTCAGCCCGCCGACCCCGACCCCCTTGGTGTCGCCCGAGGAGATCGCCAGCCGGTGCGGCGCCAGTGCCTCGGCCACCTGCCCCCACGTCGCGCCGCCGCCGATCCGCACCACGTGCCAGCCGCCGCCGACGATCTCCACGCCGCAGAGCACGCTCAGGTCGATGACGACGCCGCCGTCGTTGGTCCCGAAGCCGGAGAAGGAGTGGCCGCCGCCGCGCACGGCCAGCGGCAGGCCCGCCACCGCGGCGTACCTCACCGCCGCCTGCACGCCGCCGACGCTGCTCGGCCGCAGGATGACGGCCGGCGCGCCGGAGGCCATGATCGTGCCGGACTTCGCGGCGTACTCGGGGTGTCCCGGCTCGATGATGTCGCCGCTGAAGTCACGGCTGAGGTTTTCAAGGGTCGTGGTCATGGCCCGTCCTCCTGCGTTTCCCGGTTCGTCTCGGTGAGGTCGAACATGAGATGCCGGAGATCGACGGGGTGTGACGGGGCGGAGGTGTGATGTGGGACACAATGTCGAGATCGATGTGGACGAGGTGACCGATTGGACGGTCGTCGAGGGCGGTGCGCCCGACGTGCTGGAGGGCGGATCCGGCGGACTGCGCGTGGTGGGAACCGTGGTCGCCGTCGGTGTGGGGGACGACCCGGTGGTGACGGTGAGCGTGTTCGGCGGCCTGATCATGGTGGAGCCGGGCGAGCAGGCCCGGCGCGGGGTGTCGGTCGGGGCGGCGGTCTCGTTCGCGGCGGACGAGTTCCGCCTGCACCCGGTACGCCTGTGACTCAGTCGAGCTCGATGTTGAAGTCCCACACGGCGACCACATGCCCGTCCTCGCGCAGCGTGATCTGCGCCGCGCCCGAGGCGAACGTGCCGCGTACGACGAGGTCCGCGGTGCCGCCGCCGGTCGCAGCGGCCTGAGCCGGTCCGACCGGGCTCAGCACGATGTCGGTGCCGTGGTCGTCGCGGGAGGACAGATCGGCGGCGGTGACCTTCATCGTGCCGGTCTTCGTCGCGACCCGCAGGGTGATGGTGCCGGCCACCTGGGTCGGCATCGTGGCCGGAAGCGGTGTCGGCAGGTCCTCGGTCGGGCCGAGCGCGGTGACCACGCCGGTGCCCGAGGGCAGTGTGAGCGCCACCGGCGAGCCGACGGCGACCAGTTGCGGGTGCGACTCGTCGGCGGACGGCGTCGGCTGGCTCTTCGGGGCGCTGGGGATCGGGACGGCGCCGAGCTTGTTGACGACGTCAGCCGCCGACTGGTCGGAGCCGCCCGAGGTGCTGGAGCAGCCGGCGGCGAGCAGAACGACGGGGACGGCCGCCAAGGCCGAGGCGAGGCGGCGGACGCCGGACCGGCCGAGCAGGCCGGTCCGGCGCGAGGCCGCGGTTTGCGGTGTCTTCACGGGGTTCCTCAGTGGGCGTACACGCTGCCGGCGGGGATCTCCGGACGGCCGACGTCATTCACACCGGCCACCGCCGGATACGTGATCGACCCCGACGGCGCCGGCGGCAGGGCGCGGCCGGACGGGTTGTTGTACACGTCCCCGCCGAAGGGGCGCAGGCCGTCGGCCGCCGCGTAGCCGAGGTGGCCCCGGCCGTCGGTCCCGCCGTGTTTCACGCCGAACAGGTCCTCCATGCTGCGCAGCCAGCTGTAGTGGTTGTACGGCTGCGCGCTCACCGATCCCGGCTTGATGAAGCGCGAGATCATCACCGCGCCGGTGATCCCGCCGCCGGGCGTGGTGTCCTGGCCGAAAGCCTGGTCGCCCGGCTGCGCGGTGTTCGGTCCGGGCAGCTCGTTGCAGCACGCCACCACCGACTGCGCGGTGTCGGTCGGAGTGTTGAGGCCCGAGTTCGGCGGGTTGCCGGTGTAGTCGGCGATGGAGTTCCCGTACATCTTGTAGGGCGGGAACGCCTCGTCGAAGACGATCTGGATCAGGCCGTCCTTCTGGAAGGCGGGGGAGGCCATGATTTCGGGGACGACCTTCTCCAGGAACAGATCCGAGGCGTACAGGCCGCCCTGGTGGTTGTTCGGGTCGCCGGACAGGTTGTCGCCCTTGCAGGTGGCGTCGTGCGCGTCCGAGCAGTTGTCCGGGGTGATCCAGGTGAAGGCCGGCGTCGTCGTGATGGACTTCAGGTCCTGCGCCAGGCTGTTCTCGGCCGGGTGGCCGGGGGCCGCGGCGAGGCCGTCCAGGGGCACGACGTTCTTGCAGTCGCCCGGATTGTCGCTCACGGCGTGGAAGAACGCCGCCGGGTTGTGCTTGGGCACGTACTGGTCTTCCGCGGTCGCGCTGCCCGGGTCCGGGACGCCGGCGCCCGACGGGTCTCCCGGCACGCCGCAGGCGTAGGCGTTCTCGCGGCCCGGCGTGTTGCCCATGTCCTGCGCGTAGATCTTCCACGGCACGTGCTTGTCGTCGAGCTGGTTGAACAGTGTTTTGACGTACGCCGGGTACACACAGCCGGAGGCCGCGTCGACCTGGCCGTCGGCGGCCGGGGTGCCGGGCGAGATGTTCTTGTAGGTCGGGCAGTCGTTCTGGTTGTCCGGCGCCGGGGCCTGGCCGGCGACGAGGCTGAGGTAGTTGTCCAGGCTGTAGTGCCCGGTGCCGTAGTACTGCGTCAGCAGCTCTCCATAGGACGGCAGCGTCTTCCACAGGTAGCTGTTCTGGTTGAGCCCGGAGAAGGTCGCCTCGTAGGACTTGTTCTCCAGGATGATCGTCCAGACGTGGCCGATCTTCGGTGTCCGGCCGCGTTCGGAGTCGGCCTGCGCGGTGCCGCTGGTGGTCGCGACCATCGCCGCGGCGGCGCCGAGCGCCAGCAGTCCGGCGGCGGCCTGCTTCTTCCGGTGGCGCAGCGTTCGCGGGCCCGGCCTGGAGAGTCTCATGCGGTCTCCTCGAAGTGGCTTGAGGGTTGCCAAACGGTGAACAACGCGTAGCGGATGATATTCGAGCCCTGCTGAAGGCGACAGCCCGAGCGATAGCCCAAACGTGCGAATCGGGTGATTCCTCGACATCTTCGAGGCTCGCCGCGTTATGCTCCGTCGTGTCGGATTAAGGACGCTGAAGGGCGTGGGCACGCGTTGGGTGGTCCTTTGACACGATGGGTCCGGACGAGCCGCGCGGGCGCGCGCCGTCCGGCCGATGCCGGACGTGCCCTTCTGCTGTTCGTGCTGCCCGGGATCTGGGTCGCCGTCGTGCTCCTGCTCCAGGTTCTGCTCCCGGCGCGGATCCAGCTCGCGCCCCTTCTGGCCGCCGCCCCCGCGATCGCGTGCGCGGGTACCGGACGGCGGCAGTGCGTGTGGATGGCGGGCCTGTGCGCGCTGGTCGCGCTGCTGCCCGGGTCGCCGGGGAACGGCTCCGGCGGCGAGGCGCAGCGGATCGGGACGTTCGCGGCGATCCTGTCCGTGGTGGCCACCAGCTACGTGATCGCCGTGCGCAGACAGCGGACGCTCGGCGAGCTGACCGAGGTGCGGGCCGTCGCCGAGGTGGCGCAGCGGGTGCTGCTGCGGCCGCCGCGGCCCGAGGTCGGCGACGTCCTGGTCGCCGCGCGCAGCGCCTCGGCCTCGGCCGGCGCGTCGGTCGGCGGCGACTTCTACGACATAGTGGACACCCCCTACGGGGTGCGCGCGGTCATCGGGGACGTGCGGGGCAGCGGCCTCGGGGCGGTCGAGGTGGCCGCGGTGCTGCTCGGCTCCTTCCGGGAGGCCGCCTACGACGAACCGGACCTGCGGGATCTGGTGCGGCGCCTGGAGATCAGCCTGCGCCGCTACCTCGGGGACGCGGACGCCGCCGCGGCGCACGTGCCACTCGCGGACGGCGCGCGGCTGTGGGAGACCTCGAACTCGCTCGCGGTGGCGCCGCCCCGGACGGTGGCGGACGTGCGCGAGGAGTTCGCCAGCGTCGCGGTGGTGTCGATCCGGCCGGACGGCTGGCTGGAGCACGTCAGCTGCGGGCACGCGCCGCCGCTGCTGGTGCGCTGCGGCGCGGTGTCCGCGGTGCAGGGCCAGTCGGTCGGGCTGCCGCTGGGCCTGAGCGCCCTGGCGCCCGGCGCGGACGGCCGGCCGCCCCTGGTGGTGACGCCGTTCGACAGCGGGGATTCGCTGCTGCTGTACACCGATGGCGTGACGGACTCGGGCGGTCCGGACGTGGAGCCGCTGCCATTGGCGGCGCTCCTGGAGGAGCTGGCGGACGCCGCGCCGGACTACGTGCTGTCGGCGATCGAGGCCGAGGTGACGGCGCGGACGCACGGGGAGCGGGCCCGGGATCTGGCGATGCTGTTGGTGCACCGGCCCTGAAGCTCTGAGGCCCTGAAGCCCTGAAGCCCTGAAGAAGCTCTGAGGCTCTGAGGCCTGTGGGGACTTGAGGTGTTGAGGATCAGCTCTCGACCGGCAGCGTCGAGTGCGCCGGCGTGCGCAGCCCGTCGAGGAACAGTTGGAGATAGCGCCGCGGACCGCGCCGTACCGTGACCAGGTCCGGCAACGGCCGGGTGAGCTGCGCGACGGCCACGATGATGTCGGCCAGATCCACGTCCGCGCGCAGCATCCCGGCCCGCCGGGCCCGTGCCAGCATGGTCTCGACCAGCCCGTTCAGCCGTCCTTCCAGCGCCTTGACCTCGGGATCGCCCGGGTCGTAGGCGCCGTCGAGCATCACGCACATCGCGCCTATGCGCTCGTCGGCGGCGGCCAGGACGAAGCGGGTCAGCGCGTCGAACGGGTCGTCGCCCTGGGCCAGCGCGGACTCGGCGCGGTCGCCGGTCCGCTTGAGCACGCTGCGGACCACGGCCAGCACCAGCGCGTCGCGGTCGGGGAAGTGCCGGTAGACGGTGGCGTTGCCGATGCCGGCGCGGCGGGCCACCTCGTCGATCGGGGCCTGCGAACCGACCTCGGTGAACAGGTCGCGGGCCGCGGAGACGATGCGCTCGCGGTTGCGCAGGGCGTCGACACGGGGGGCTCGGGCTCTCTGGGGGCGGCGGTTCGCGGTGGCCACGACGTCCACGGTTCCTCCTGGGCGGTCGGGGCGGGGATGCGGGCCGCACCATCCTAACCTTTAGAAATGCCCTGATTTGGGACGGTCGGCGCGCTTTCCGATGAACGGTGGAGGCCGCCGCGCACGAGACACGGAGGGGGTGCGTACTCGGGCGCGACGGCCGTTTTCCAAGGATCGACCTGCGGAGGGATCCTCGTGGGGGACCAGGCCCCCTGTGCAGGGTAACGCATCTTCCGGGGATATGTTCCCCGGAAAATAACGATACTTAGCGTTGCTTATTATATGGCCCGAGCCGGCGTCGGTGGATACCGGCGGGGGTATGAAAAATACCCGGTGGGGTATACTGACGAGTGGAGATCCCCTCGGAAGGAGTGCCTGATGCAGGTAGAGGCCGAGACCGTCGCCGATGTGACCAAACGGCTGCGCCGTGCCGAGGGGCAGATCCGCGGCGTCATCGCGATGCTGGAGTCGGGGCGCGACTGCGCCGAGATCGTGACCCAGCTGGCCGCGGTGTCCCGGGCGCTGGACCGGGCCGGGTTCAAGGTGATCGCCGGCGGGCTGCAGCAGTGCCTGGAGTCCGACGACGCCGAGGAGCGCGCCGCGAGTGTGGCGCAGATGGAGAAGTTGTTCCTTTCCCTGGCTTGAGCACCACGGCGCTATAAGCACCAAGCACCACAGCACGGAAGGCAGCACCATGAGCTACGGCACCGCCGTCACCGTCGACCGGCCGCACGCCGAGGTCGTCGGACGAGTCCGCGAAGCGTTGAGCGAGCAGGGCTTCGGCATCCTCACCGAGATCGACGTGCAGGCCACGATGCGCGAGAAGCTCGGCGAGGAGACCGGCCCCTACCTGATCCTCGGCGCGTGCAACCCGCCGCTGGCGTACCGGGCGCTGACCGCGGAGCCGTCGATCGGGCTACTGCTGCCGTGCAACGTCGTGGTCCGCGCGGACGGCGACCGCACGCTCGTCGAGGCGCTGGATCCGGACATCATGGTGCGGGTCGCCGGGAACCCGGAGCTGGAAGACGTGGCCGCGGAAGCGAAAACCCGCCTCGCGGCCGCGCTGAGGGCCGTTGCCGAAGTCTGACAATCCGGGAAACGACCATCGCGCGGAGGCGCCGATCCCCGTAGGCTCAGTGCGTGACCGAGCCAGGACGGGTGATCGGGGGACGCTACCGACTGGTGGATCGGTTGGGTTCCGGAGCGTTCGGACAAGTGTGGCGGGCCTACGACATGCACCTCGGGGTGGATGTCGCCGTCAAGCAGGTCCTGCTGCCGATGGAGGGCAAGGGCCCGCAGGCCGCCGAGCGGGTCGCGCGGGCGGCCCGGGAGGCGCGCAACACCGCGCGGCTGCGGGACTGCCCGAACATCGTGACGGTGCACGACGTGCACATCGAGAACGGCGCGCCGTGGATCGTCATGCAGCTGGTGAAGGGCGAGAGCCTGGCCGAGCGGCTGGCGCACCGCGGGCCGCTCACCGAGAACAACGCCGTGGCGCTCGCGCGCGATCTGTTACGCGCGCTGGCCGCGGCGCACGCGGCCGGGATCGTGCACCGGGATGTGAAACCGGGCAACGTCCTGCTGGCCGCCGACGGGACCGCGCTGCTCGCGGACTTCGGCATCGCCGTCCGCTTCGACGACGCGCGGGTCACGCGCACCGGGACCTTCATCGGCTCGCCCGGGTATGTCGCCCCCGAGCGGGTGATCTCCCAGGACGCCGGGGCCATCGGCGACCTGTTCTCCCTCGGGGCCACGCTTTATGAGGCGGTGGAAGGGATCCCGGCCTTCCGGGCCGACATCATCGGGTCGGTGGTCGCCGGGCAGCCGGCGCCGATGCGCCGCGGCGGGCGGCTGACCGCGCTGATCACCCGGCTGCTGGACAAGGACCCGGCGACCCGGCCCGACGTGGCCGCCGCGTTCGCGCTGGTCGGCGACTGGACGCCGCCGCCGACCGTCGAGGCGCCCGGGTCGGCGCGCTCGCCCCTGGCGCAGGACGTGCAGCTCGGCGTGGAGTGGGTCGAACACTTCGCGTTCGTCAACGAGCGGCTGCGCAACGACGACGTCGCGGCCGGCCGGGGCGCCCGCACGTCCAACGCGCTCGAGGTGATCGGCAGCATCCGGACCGCGATCGGGGTCGACCAGAACGAGTACCTGGCGGCCGGCGGTCGCGAGGTGCACGCGATCGTGTCGGTCAGCACCGCCGACTCCGGGAGCGGGGCTCCCACGCACGCCATCGCGGGCGCCGCGGCGCGGCGTGCCGACCGCAGCTACGGCACCAAGCCCGCGCCGGTGGCCGCCGCCGACGGCCCGCCGTCCGTGGTCTTCATCGCCGACTGCTCGCGTTCGCTGGCCGAGCCGGGGCGGCTGGCGGGCGTCAAGGCCGCGCTGCACGCCGGGATCGACGGCCTGCCCGAGGGCGCGCGGTTCGCGGTGATCGCCGGCCGCGCCGACAGCCAGGCGGTCTATCCCGAGGACGGCGGTACCGAGCCCGTGACGGCGGCCTCGCGGGCCGCGGCGAAGGCGGCGGTGGACCGGCTGACGGCCTACGGAGGGCGCGAGATCGGGCTGTGGCTCAGCCGCGCGGCCCGGATGTTCGCGCTCGGGTCCGGGCCGGTGCGGCACGCGATCATCATCGTGAACGGCCGCGACGAGGGCCTGCACCCCTCGCGGCTGGCGATGACCGCCCGGGCCTGCACCGGGCTGTTCACGGCCGACTGCCTGGGCCTGGGTGACGACTGGGACGTCCACGAGATGCGCCTGGTCTCCGAGCAGCTGTCCGGGACGGTCGCGCTGGTCGCCGAGCCCGCGGCGCTGCCGGAGGCGGTGCACGAGGCGACGGTCGGCGCGGCGGCGAAGCGGGTCGCCGACGTGGAACTCAGTGTGTGGACGCCGAGCGGCGCGGTGATCCGGTACGTGAAGCAGGTCGATCCGGTGCTGCGGGACCTGACGGACAACCGGATCCCGGGCGACGCGGTCCGCACGGTCGGCTTCCCGACCGGCGCGTGGGGGCCGGAGACGCGGACGTTCCACATCTGCGTCGAAGTGGCCCCGGGCGAGCTCGGACAGGAGAAGCTGGCGGCGCGCGTGCAGCTCACGGCGCGCGGGCCGGAGGCCGTGGAGGTGCTCGGCGAGGGCAAGATCCGCGCGGTCTGGGTCGACGACGAGACGCTGGTGATGCGCGTCGTGTCGAAGGTCGGCCCGTACGCCGGGCAGGCCGAGGCCGAGGTGTGGGTGGACCCCGAGATCGGGGACCTGGAACGGGAACTGGCCGGCCTGGCCGACGAGCTGTCGCAGGCCGAGGCCGAGCTCGCCGAGGTGCGCAACCAGCTCGCGGTGTTCGGCCGCGCGCACGCGCGCATGTTCGCCCCGCTGCTGGCCGAACTCGACGAGATCGAGGCGCGCATCGCCGAGGTGCACGCGGCGCGCAGCGGCCGCGCGGACGACCGGCGCGACGCCGAGACGGCGCGCGAGCGCGCGCAGCAGTCGGCGCGCCAGGCGGACGAGGAGAAGGTGCGCGCGACCCGCGCCGAGCCGCCCCGCCCGGCCCCGACCGGCGAGGCCAAGCGCATGTACCGCAAACTGGCCCGCCGCTGCCACCCGGACCTGGCCGACGACGAGGCCGACCGCCAGCGCCGCGAGGTCTTCATGGCGCGCGTGAACGACGCCTACACCCGCGGCGACATCGGCCTGCTGGCGCAGCTGTCGCGCGAGTGGGAGGCGGAGGGCGGCGACGCGTCCTCCTCGGCCCCGCCGAAGGACCCGGGCGAGCGCCGAAAGCTCAAGGAACACCTGCAGCAGGCACTGTCCTCGGTGCACAACCGCCTGGACCGGATCCGCGAGGAGCTGTCGGCGGCGCGGGAGTCGGAGCTCGGCCGGATCGTGTTCGCGCCGGGGCAGGACGCGGGCATGCCGGCCGCGATGCGGCGGCTGGACTCGATGGCCGACAAGCTCAAGGCGCTCGTCGACGAGCGGCGACGGATTCTGGACGGGCTGTTGGAGGCCGCTGCCGAAGCGGAGGCCGCCGTGGGGGACGAGAGCAGGCGGTGAGCGGCGGGCGATGAGGGCGGACAGGGGGGGCGGGGGAGGGCGGCTCGGCGGGCTCGGGATCGGCGGCTGCGCAGAGCGGCCCACGCCGGGTGCCGGCCATGAATCCTTGGCCGGCGGCGGGCTGTCGGCACCGGTCGCGGCATCGATGACCGCCGCCACCGGCAGAACCCTCAACGTGCCGGGCGCCATCCATCACACCGCGAACGACCACGTCATAGCCCGCGACGGCGGGGAACTGACCTGCTGGGCGCTCCCCATCGACGACGGAACGGAGAGGCGACATGTCTGAGACGGGTTGGAGTTCGCCGGAGGTGGACACCGAAGTCGCCACGCCGGCGCGGATGTACGACTACTACTTGGGAGGCAAAGACAACTTCGCCGCCGACCGCGAGGCGGCCGAGAAGGTCCTGAAGAACATGCCGAAGGTGCGGGCCTTCGCGCGGGCGAACCGGGCGTTCCTCGGGCGGGCCGTGCGGGGGATCGCGGCGGAGGGCGTGTCGCAGTTCCTTGACATCGGGATCGGGTTGCCCGGCCCCGGCGGGACCGTGGCGAGTGCGCTGGCGGCGCGGCCCGACGCGCGGATCGTGGGCGTCGACAACGATCCGATCGTGCTGGCGCACGCGCGGGCCCGGCCGGCCGATTCCGGGGACGGGGCGGCGGCGATCGTGGCCGGGGATCTGCGCGATCCGGCCTCGATACTGGCCGATCCGCGCGTGCGCGGGATGCTCGACTTCGAGCGGCCGATCGGGGTGATGCTGATCGCGGTGCTGCACTTCGTCGGCGACGACGAGGATCCGTACGGCATCGTCAAGGCCCTGATGGACGCGGTGGCGCCCGGGAGCTTCCTGGCGCTGACCCACGTCACCGGCGACTTCGACCAGGAACGCCTCGCGGTGTCGGCGCGGGCCTACGAGAAGTCCACGGCCAAGCTCACGGTCCGCAGTGCCGACCAGACCGCCGCGTTCTTCGACGGTCTGGACCTGCTCGACCCCGGTGTGGTGCTGCTGCCGCGGTGGCGGCCGGACGGGCCGGTGCCCGGGGACGCCGACGACATCTGGATGTACGGGGCCCTCGGACGCAAGAAGTAAGAAGTAAGAAGTAAGAAGTAAGAAGTAGTTACCCGCCAGTTGCCCGCGGGCCCCGCGATGACCAAGGTGGAGACATCCACCTCGGAACGGAGCCGCGCATGACCCAGCCCGCCACAGCCAGCCCGGCAGACCTGCTCCGCGGGCTCGACGGCCTCCTGCCCGGCCTGCGCGACCTCTATAAGGACCTCCACGCGCATCCCGAGCTCTCCTTCCAGGAGACCCGCACCGCGGGCATCGTCGCGCAGCGCCTGCGCGCGGCGGGCTGGGAGGTCACCGAGGGCCTCGGCGGGCCGGAGGGCGTCCCGGGCACCGGCGTCGTCGGCGTCCTGCACGGTGGGCTGGATGCGCGCGAAGGGCTGGATCCGAACGGTGTCCCGGGCCCCGTGATCCTGCTGCGGGCCGACATGGACGCTCTCCCTGTCCGGGAGGAGACCGGCCTGCCCTACGCCTCCGCGGTCACCGGCACCGAGCTCGACGGCACCGAGGTCCCGGTGATGCACGCCTGCGGCCACGACGTCCACGTCACCTGCCTGCTCGGCGCCGCCGGACTGCTGGCCGCGAACCGTGCCGCGTGGGGCGGCACCGTCGTGGCCGTGTTCCAGCCGGCCGAGGAGGTCGGCGGCGCGCCGAAGATGATCGAGGACGGCTTCCTCGGCCGCTTCCCGCGGCCCGAGGTCTGCCTGGGCCAGCACGTCGGTCCGGCTCCGGCCGGGCTGGTCGGCACGCGTCCGGGCCCGGTGATGAGCGCCTGCGACACCTTGCGGGTGAAGGTCTTCGGCCGGGGCGGCCACGGCTCGATGCCGGAGGCGACCATCGACCCGGTGGTCATCGCCGCCGCGATCGTCATGCGGCTGCAGACGATCGTCTCGCGCGAGATCGCGGCCGGCCGGTCGGCGGTGGTGACGGTCGGCTCCCTGCACGCCGGCTCGCGGGCCAACGTCATCGCCGACGAGGCCGAGCTCGGCATCACCGTGCGCACCACCACGCCGGCGGTCCGGGACAAGGTGCTGGCCGCGATCACGCGGGTGGTGAACGCCGAGGCCGCCGCGTCCGGCGCGCCGCGGATGCCGGAGATCACGCCGGTGGACGAGCTGCCGCTGCTGGTGAACGACCAGGCCGCGACCGACGTCGTGCTCGGGGCGTTCCGCGAGCTGCTCGGCCCGGACCAGGTGTTCGTGCTGCCGGCCACGCTCACCGGCAGCGAGGACTTCGGGCACTTCGGCACCGTGCTCGGCGTCCCGTCGGTGTTCTGGCACTTCGGCGGACTGGACCTCGCCGACTTCACCGAGCAGGACATCCTGTCCCTGCTGGAGGACGGCATCCCGGCCACGCTGCCCAGCAACCACTCCCCGAAGTTCGCCCCCGCGGTCGACCCGACGCTGGAGATCGGGGTGCGGCTGATGCTCGCCGCCGCCTCCGCGTGGCTGGCGGGCACGGCGGAGGCAGAATAGGCGTTGAACGGGGGAGTCCCGGAAGGGAGCCCTGGAAGGGAGCGCTGGATGGGTGTCGGTGGCTGGCTCCGCAAGAGCACAGACCGGTTCTTGAGCCGGTTCGAGGACCCGCTGGAGCAGTTCGAGCTGGCCCGGCGCCGGCAGCTGGACCTCCAGGGCGATCTGGAGCACCGGCTGCTGCTGGTGCAGCCCGGTTCGAAGGAGGAGGCGAACCTCTTGAAGGCCAAGGCCGATCTGGAGGGCCGGATCTCCGAGTTCCAGGCCATCATCGTGCGGTTGAAGGCCTCGCAGTCCGCCGGCGCTTCGTCGTCGGCCGCGGACCGGCTGGAGGAGGAGATGGCGCGGCTGGCCGAGGACGCCAAGCGCTGGGGGTGAGTCCGGCCGCGTCGCCGGGCGTCAAAACCGCAGGGTAGGGGCGCCGCCGGAATTCTTCCTCACACGGTCGTCCTCATCAATGCTCTGTGGTGTTACGGTGCCACGCATGCAGGAATCAGCGCAGATCGGCGTTACCGGATTGGCCGTCATGGGCCGCAACCTGGCGCGCAACTTCGCCCGTCACGGCTACACCGTCGCACTTCACAACCGCACCGCCGCACGGACCCACGCCCTCGTCGAGGAGTTCGGGAGCGAGGGCACCTTCGTCCCGACCGAGACCGCCGAGGAGTTCGTCGCGGCGCTGGAGAAACCCCGCCGCTTGATGATCATGGTGAAGGCCGGCGAGCCCACCGACGCGGTGATCGAGGCGTTCGCCCCGCTGCTGGAGCCCGGCGACATGATCATCGACGGCGGCAACGCGCACTTCGCGGACACCCGGCGCCGGGAGAAGGCGCTGCGCGAGCGCGGCATCCACTTCGTCGGCTCCGGCGTGTCCGGCGGCGAGGAGGGCGCGCTGCACGGGCCGTCGGTCATGCCCGGCGGCTCCGCCGAGTCCTACGCCGTGCTCGGGCCGATGCTGGAGGCGATCAGCGCCAAGGTGGACGGCGAGCCGTGCTGCACGCACATCGGCACCGACGGCGCCGGGCACTTCGTCAAGATGGTGCACAACGGCATCGAGTACGCCGACATGCAGCTCATCGCCGAGGCCTACGACCTGCTGCGGCACGTCGCGCAGTACAGCCCGGCGCAGATCGCCGAGGTGTTCCGGTCCTGGAACACCGGGCGCCTGAACTCCTACCTGATCGAGATCACCGCCGAGATCCTGGCCCACACCGACGCCGCGACCGGCGAGCCGTTCGTGGACATCGTCCGCGACGCCGCCGAGCAGAAGGGCACCGGCCGCTGGACCGTGCAGACCGCGCTGGACCTCGGCTCGCCGGTGACGGCGATCGCGCAGGCGACGTTCGCCCGCGTGGCCTCCAGCCGGACCGCGCTGCGCGAGGCGTACCGGCAGCAGGCCGGCGGGACGGAGCACCCGCTGCGCGCGCACGAGGCCGAGCGCTACGTCGCCACGGTCGAGCAGGCCCTCTACGCCTCCAAGGTCATCGCCTACGACCAGGGCTGGACGATGATCCGGGACGCCGCCGAGGAGTTCGGCTGGGACATCGACCTGGCGGACGTGGCGAAGATCTGGCGCGGCGGCTGCATCATCCGCGCCGCGTTCCTGGACCGGATCCGCGCCGCCTACACCGCCGACGCCACGCTGCCGAGCCTGCTGTCCGAGCCGGAGTTCGCCGGCGAGATCGCCAAGGCCCAGGTGTCCTGGCGCGAGGTGATCGCCTCGGCGGCGCGCCGCGGGATCCCGGTCCCGGCGTTCTCGGCGGCGCTGGCGTACTTCGACACGCTGAGCGCCGGCCGGCTGCCGGCGGCGCTGATCCAGGGGCAGCGCGACTTCTTCGGGGCGCACACCTATCACCGGACCGACCGCGATGGTGCCTTCCACACGCTGTGGGCGGAGCAGGGGCGGCCGGAGGTCGAGGCCTGATCCGCGAAGGCCTGATCCGCGAAGACCTGATTCGCTGACGCCGGGTGAACCGGCGCGTGTCGGCCGAGGCGACTTCCAGGGCCTGCTTCAGACCTGGGGCGCCCCGGCCGACGCGGTTTCCGGCCAGTTCCGCAGCGCCACGTCGAGGGCTTCCATCGCGGCGTTCCAGGACGCGTCGGCCGTTCGGGCGTTGTGCTGGTAGCTGCCGCCGGCCTCCAGCGTGACGAAGCCCAGGATCGTCGCGCCGAGCAGCCGTACGGCGTCCGTCTCGGCCGGCTCGCCGAGGGCGTAGCCGCGCAGCAGCGCGCGGGTCAGATCGGAGTGCCGGCGCGCGGCGTCGGCGGCCGGGGAGTCCAGGGGGACGGCCATGCGTGCGGCCGTGAAGCGGCCGGGGTGGGCGCGGCCATAGTCGCGGTAGGCGGCGGCGAAGGCCAGCAGCGCCTGGCGGCCCGAGCGGCCGGCCAGGGCCTCGGAGAGCCGGTCGGCGAGTTCGCCGAGGGCCTTGGCGGCGACCCGTACGCGCAGGTCGTTCGCGTTGCGGATGTGCGAGTACAGGCTCGGTTCCCGCACCCCGAACCGCCGCGCCACCACCCCGATCGTGACGTTCTCGAAGCCGATCTCGTCGGCCAGTTCGGCGGCCGCGGTCACGAGGACTTCCGGGGACAGTCCGGCGCGTGCCATGCGTCTCCTTTGGTGGTTAATGATTTGCCTAAGTGACTTAGGCAAGCTTAGCGTACCGAGCATGGAACCGATCGCCGAAAGCCAGATCCGCACCTGCTTCGTCAACTGCTCCAAGGGCGAGGCCCTGCGGATGGGGCTGCCCCGGGATCTGGAGGAGACGCCGTGGGCCGACCTGGACTTCCTGGGCTGGCGCGATCCCGGCGCGCCCGAGCGTGCCTACCTGGTCGCCGAGCGGGACGGGCGCCTGGTCGGGATCTCGTTGCGGGCTTCCGGCGGGGCGGCGCGCGGGTTCGGGGCCAGGAGCATGTGCTCGGTCTGCCTGACCACCCGGACCGGCGGCGGCGTCGCGCTGATGACCGCGCGGCGCACCGGGGCGGCCGGGCGGAACGGGAACTCGGTCGGGCAGTATCTGTGCTCTGATCTGCAGTGCTCGCTGTTCGTGCGGGGGATCAAGAGCACGGTGAACGGGCACGACCTGGACGAGTCGGTGGATGCGCCGGGGCGGATCGCGCGGTCGGTCACGAACCTGCACTCGTTCCTGGACCGGGTCCTCGCGCCGTAGGCGGCGCGAGGACGTGGCAGCAGCCGCAAGCCACCCGCAACCGTCACGCAATCCCCTGGTCCTACCTTCTAAGAAGGCTGACGCTGTACCGCTCAGCCTTTGCCGGGACCGACGCCGGTGCCCCCCGATCGGCGTCGGTCCTTCCCCGTGCCTGGTGTCCCCGGGGTCCCTGGTGTCCCCGGCGTCCCTCAGTCCATCGCCTCGACCAGCCGGCGGCTCACGAGCAGGGCGCTGGACAGGCCCTGTTCGGGCGACGTGCCCGAAGCCTGATGCAGCACCACGCCCAGCACCAGGTGGTCCTCGCCGTCCAGGGTGCGGTGCGCGGCCCACATCAGGGCGCCGCCCGCGGGCGTGCTGGAGCCGGTCTTGCCGCCGACGACGCCGTCGGCGCCCAGGAGCGCGTCGGTGTTGGACAGGACGTCCGGGTCGTCGGGGACCTGGGTCATGGGCTCGGCGGTCAGGGCCAGCAGGGTGGGGTCGGTGAGCGCGACCTTGGCGAGCTGCAGCTGGTCGACCGCGGTACTGCGGGTGCTGGAGTCCAGACCGCTGGGGTCGGTGTAGGTGGTGTCCTTCATGCCCAGCGAGACCGCCGCGGCGTTCATCTCGGCGACGAAGGCGTCCTGCGTCCCGGCGTCCCAGCGGGCCAGGAGGCGGGCGACGTTGTTCGCGGAGGGGACGAGCATCAGCTCCAGCAGGGTGCGCTCGCTCAGGCGCTGGCCGGCGCGCACCGGTGCCGAGCTCTCGTCGCGGGAGAAGGACTCCAGCGCGGCCTGCTGGTCGACGAGGATGTCCGGGCCGGACTCGCCGTCGGTGAGCGGGTGGTCCTTGAGGACGACGTAGGCGGTCATCACCTTGGCGACGCTCGCTATCGGCACCGGGGTCTGGTCGCCGCAGGTGCCCAGGCTGCCTATGCCCTGGGCCCACAGGGCGGTCTCGCCGTCGTTCGGCCAGGGCAGGGAGGCGGCGAAGTCGTGGTAGGCCGGCGTGACCTGCTTGAGGTCGGGGGCCGGCGGGTCGTCGAAGCCGTGGGCGGCGAACACGGCCGCGAGGCCCGCGCCGCCGAGGACGAGGACAAGGCCGAGGGTGAGGGCGAGGGTGCGGAGACGCAGACGGGGACGCAGACGGGGACGAAGGCGGAAGCGCTTATCGGTTGGTTCAATGGGCTCATCGGTGCTTGCGGGGGGTTCAGCCGACTCCGCCTCTGGCGCCGCGGCGCCGGACGCCGTCGACTCCGGCTCGGACGCCGGGGTCTCAGGGCTCTCCGATGCCGCCTGCTCTTCCAGTTCTGGATTGGGCACCTATCGAAGCTAGCGGAGCCCCCTCGCCGAACGCGATCTCGAACGGCAGGTTGTGACAGAACTGCGTGATCGCTTCGTGGTTCAGCGGCGCCCCTCCACGAAGTCCACCAGCGCCGCCGCCCCCGCCCGCAGCTCGCCGGCCTTCTCTGCCCGCCCCGAAGTCTCGTACACCTCCGCCGCGTGCTCGCGCTCCGCGATCTCCGCGCGCACGATCGCGACCACGTCCGCCTCGCTCAGCTCGCGGCGGACGGCCTCGGCGACGCCGATGCCGACCGCGCTGGCCTCGATGGCGCCGGCGCGTCCCTGGCCGGCGTCCACGGCTTCGGCGTTCTCGATGGCGGCGATGGTGGCGCGGAGGGTGGAGGCGGTGGCACGGTCGCGGGCCTTCAGGGCGGCCGGGAGGGCGGCGCGGAGGCGGTCGCGCAACGGCGACGGGGTCGAGGGCTCGGTCATGCCGTTGACCGTAGGTGCCCGCGTGCGGGTGATCAAACGGTTATGGGGAACCATTCGGCCAGCGTGGTGATGGTCTTCGCGGAGTCCGTGTGATGCAGTCCGACGATGCCGAGGCGGGCGGCGCCTTGGAGGTTGTGCTCCAGGTCGTCGATCATCACGCAGTCCGTCGGGTCGACGCCCAGGCGGGTGCAGGCGAGTTCGTAGATCGCCCGGGACGGCTTGCGCACTCCGACCTCGCCGGAGATCACCGAGGTGTCGGCGAGTTCCGTCAGGTCGTAGCCGCGGTAGGCGTCGTCGCCGAGGGAGTTGGAGACGATCGCCACCGGGACGCCCGCGGCTCGCAGCGCGCGCATCGCCGCGAGCATCGCCTCATCCGGCTTCAGCAGTGCCTGGAACGCGTCGACGAAGCCCGGTGCCGGGAGTTCGACGCCTCGCGGCGCCAGCAGCTCCGCGATCCCGAGCTCGAACTCCGCCTGGTTGACGCGTCCGCACTCGTGCTCCACCAGCAGCGCGCCGGCTGCCGGGTCGGAGCGGAACAGAGTCCCGAACAGGTGGGGATCGCCCGAGACTGTCGTCGAGTAGGTGGCGAAGGCCTCGAAGATGCTCGTCGTCAGCACGCCGCCGAAGTCGGTGAGTACTGCGCGGGGAGTGCTCATGCCGACTCCAGGGGCGCGAAGCGTGGCGGACGGCGCTCCAGGTAGCTGTGGACGCCCTCGGCGGCGTCGGGGTGCCGGAACGAGTCGTGCATCAGCTTGTTGGCCACCGCGACCGCGGTCGGCAGGTCCGAATCCATGGCCTGATACACCTGCTGCTTCATCAGGGCCATCGACTGCGGCGAGCAGTTCTCGGCGAGGTCGGCAGCGTAGGCCAGGGTGGCGGTGAGGAGTGATCCGGCGGGCAGGACGCGGTCGACCAGGCCCATGGCCAGCGCCTCGTCGCCGAGGACCACTCGGGCCGACATCAGGAGGTCCAGGGCGCGGCTCTGTCCCACCAGGCGGGGGAGCAGCCAGGCGCTGCCGTACTCGGCGATCAGGCCGCGGCGCGAGAAGGCTGTCGTGAACTTGGCCTGCGGTGTCGTGAAGCGCAGGTCGCAGTACAGCGCCTGCACCAGGCCGAGGCCGGCCGCCGGGCCGTTGATCGCCGCGATCAGCGGCTTGCGGAAGGACAGGGGCCGCTCGCGGGCCCGGCGGGTCCGTGCGTCGGCGATGGTGTCCGGGTCGACGGTGCCGAGTTGCGACAGGTCCTCCATATCGGCACCGGCACAGAAACCGCGTCCCGCGCCGGTGACGACCACGACCCGTACCTCGGGGTCGGCTTCCGCCTCGTCGAGGAGCGCGAAGTAGCGCTCCTCGAGCGGGATGTTCCAGGCGTTCAGCCGGTCCGGCCGGTTGAGGGTGAGCAGCAGGACCGCTCCGTGCCGTTCGGCCAGGACCAGCTCGGGTGCATCGGTCGTGGCGGGTGCGTCAGTGCTCTGTGTCATGGCGTCTCCTCGGTCGGGCCGGTTTCCGGCCGGTGTCGGGCCGGTCGGCCGTCAGTCCTTCGGACCGCCGGCCGCGTAGATCACCTGGCCGGACACGAACCCGGCGTCCTCGCGCACCAGGAACGAGGCCACGGCCGCGATGTCCTCGGGCTTGCCGGAGCGGCCGACCGGGATCTGGCTGATCGCCACCTCCCGGAACACGTCGAAGTCGACGCCCATCCGGGCCGCGGTGGCCTTGGTCATGTCGGTCTCGATGAAGCCCGGCGCGATCGCGTTGGCGGTGACGCCGAACTTGCCCAGCTCGATCGCCAGCGTCTTGGTGAAGCCCTGCATCCCGGCCTTGGCCGCGGCGTAGTTCGCCTGGCCGCGGTTGCCCAGCGCCGAGGTGCTGGACAGGTTCACGATCCGGCCGAACCCGGCGTCCACCATGTGCTTCTGCGCGGCCCGCGCCATCAGGAACGCGCCGCGCAGGTGGACGTTCATCACCGCGTCCCAGTCGCCGACGGTCATCTTGAACAGCAGGTTGTCGCGCAGGATCCCGGCGTTGTTGACCAGGATCGTGGGCGCTCCGAGATCGGCGGCGATCCGCGCCACCGCGGCGGCCACCTGCTCCTCGTCGGAGACGTCGCAGCCCACGGCCAGCGCCTTGCCGCCGGCCTTGGTGATCGCCGCGACGGTGTCCGCGCACGCGGTCTCGTCCAGGTCGACGACGGCGACCGCGTGCCCGTCGGCGGCCAGCCGGGCGGCGACGGCCGCGCCGATGCCGCGGGCGGCGCCGGTGACGATCGCCGTGCGCGGGGTGTCGGAGGTGAGGTCGGTCATGTCAGAGTCCTTAGTGCCTTGGCGATCAGGGAGTCGATCTGCTCGGTGGTCGGGGCGAAGGCGGCGGCGCGGTTGCGCGGCTCGTCCTGGACGCGGCGCAGCACGCCCTCGGCGATGATGGCGATCTTCCACAGGCCCAGCGCGTGCCAGAAGGCCAGGGCGGAGCCGTCCCGGCCGCCGGCCGAAAGGTACGCGGCGGCCATCTCGTCGCGGTCCGGGAATCCCGGGAGGGTGGAGAAGCTCAGCAGGCCCTGGCCGGCCTCGCCGGCCGCGGGCCAGTAGGCGAGCAGCGTGCCGATGTCGGCCAGCGGGTCGCCGAGCGTGCACAGCTCCCAGTCCAGGACCGAGGCGACCGAGCCGTCATCGGGGGAGACGATCACGTTGCGCAGGTGGAAGTCGCCGTGCACGAGGGTGAGCTCGCGCTGCTCGGGGATCGCGGCGGCCAGCCGGGCGGTCAGCGTGTCCAGATCCGCGGACTCGCGGGTCTTCGAGTGCTGCCACTGCGTCGTCCAGCGCTTCAGCTGGCGCTCGGCGTACGGCTTGTGGCTGGCCAGATCCGCCAGCCCGGTCTTGTCCAGGTCGACGGCGTGCACCAGCGCCAGGGCGCGGGCGATCGACAGGCCGACGGCGTGCCGGGTGGGCTCGTCGACCCCCGCGACGACCTCCTCGCGGTCCAGGACCAGGCCGTCGACGAACTCCATCAGGACCATCGGGACGCCGTCCGCGGTCCGGACCGCGAAGACGTGCGGGACCGGTACCTCAGAGTCCTGCAACGCGGTCAGGATGCGGGCCTCGCGGGCCACGTCGTGCGCCGAGGCCAGCAGGTGTCCCAAGGGCGGGCGGCGCAGGATCCAGCGGCGGTCGGGACGGCCGGTCGCGTCGGTGACGGCGTAGGTCAGGTTCGACTGGCCGACGCCGACGCGGGTCAGGGTGAGCGGCGGGGTGTGCTCGATCCCTGATCCGGCCAGCCAGCCCGAGACAAGCCCGGGCAGCTCTTCCAGAGCCGGACCGGTGGAGGTCCCAGGCCTGTCGGGAGCGGGACCGGTGGAGGATTCAGACACCGGCCTGCCCCAGCAGCGCGCCGCCGTCGATCACCAGCGTCTCGCCGGTGATCCAGGCGGCGGCGTCGGAGGCCAGGAACGCCACCGCCGCGGCCACGTCCTCCGGCTCGCCGATCCGGCCCAGCGGGTAGGAGGCGGCGACCTCGGCCTCGCGCTCGAACAGGGCCGCGGCCAGCTTGGTGCGCACCACCGCCGGCGCGACGCCGTTGACCCGGACCTTCGGCGCCAGCTCCAGGGCCAGCTGCTTGGTGACGTGGATCAGCGCCGCCTTGCTGGCGTTGTAGACGCCCAGGTTCTCCGCGACGTGGATGCCGCCGATCGAGGCGGTGTTCACCACCGAGCCGCCGTGCTCGCCCATCCATGCCTTCACCGCCAGCGAGGTCCACAGGATCGGGCCCCACAGGTTGGTGTCGAGGGTCTTGGCGAAGCGGCTCTTCTCGATGTCGATCAGCGGCCCGTACGCGGGGTTGGTGCCGGCGTTGTTGACCAGGATGTCCAGGCTGCCGAAGCGCTCGACCGCGAACGCCACGCAGGTGCGGGCCGCTTCCTCGTCGGTGGCGTGCGCCTGGAGGCCGATCGCGGTGCCGGGTCCTTCGACCTGCTTGGCCGCATCGACGGCGTGCTCCTTGGTGCGCGAGGTGAGGATGACGTTCGCGCCGCCGGCGGCCAGGGTCTGCGCGATCGCCAGGCCGATGCCGCGCGAGGCGCCGGTGACGATGGCCGTGCGGCCGTTCAGCGAGGGGATGAGGGGGCTGGTCATGAGCTGAGGGGACTCCCGGATCTCAGTGCTTGTACTTGGCGAGCTCGATCTTCGCGATGGCCCGCTTGTGGACCTCGTCCGGCCCGTCGGCCAGCCGCAGCGTGCGCAGGTGGGCCCAGGCCCAGGCCAGCGGGAAGTCGTCGGTGACGCCGGCGCCGCCGTGCACCTGGATCGCGCGGTCGATGATGCGCAGCGCCATCTCCGGGGCCGCGACCTTGATGGCGGCGATCTCGGTGCGCGCGGCCTTGTTCCCGACCGTGTCCATCATCCAGGCGGCCTTCAGCGTCAGCAGCCGCGTCTGCTCGATGTCGATGCGCGCCTCGGCGATCCAGTCCTGGATGTTGGCGCGGTCGGCCAGCGGCCGGCCGAAGGTGACGCGGTCGGTGGCGCGCCGGCACATCAGCTCCAGCGCGCGCTCGGCCATGCCGATGGTGCGCATGCAGTGGTGGATGCGGCCCGGGCCCAGCCGGGCCTGGCTGATCGCGAAGCCCTCGCCCTCGCCCTTGAGCAGGTCCTCGGCCGGGACGAAGACGTCCTCGAAGGTGATCTCGGCGTGCCCCTCGCGGTCCTGGTAGCCGAAGACCGGCAGCGAGCGCACGATGGTGACGCCCGGCGCGTCCAGCGGCACGACCATCATCGACTGCTGACGGTGCGGCGCGGCGTCCGGGTCGGTCTTGCCCATGACGATCAGCACGCGGCAGTTCTTGTGCATGGCGTTGGACGTGAACCACTTGCGGCCGTTGAGCACGTAGCCGCCGCGTGCGTCGTCCCGGACCATGCGCATCTCGATGTTCGTGGCGTCCGAGGAGGCCACCGCCGGCTCGGTCATCGCGAAGCCGGACCGGACCTCGCCGTCCAGCAGCGGCTTGAGCCACTTCTCCTTGTGCGCCTCGGACCCGAAGAGCGTGAACACTTCCATGTTGCCGGTGTCCGGCGCGGCGCAGTTGGTGGACTCCGGCGCGAGATGGCTGCGGCCCATGATCTCGGCCAGCGGCGCGTACTCGAAGTTGGTGAGCCCCGGGCCCCACTCGGCGTGCGGGTGGAACAGATTCCACAACCCGCGCTTCTTGGCCTCGGTCTTCAGCTCCTCGATGACCGCGGGCTGGTGGTGCGGGTCCCCGGAGGCGCGCATCTGCTCCTCGTAGACCTCTTCGGCGGGATAGACCTGCTCGTCCATGAAGGCGAGGAGATCGTCCTGGTAGCGCTTCGCGCGGTCGGAGACAGGGAACATGGTTCCGGTATAGTTGAGGTCGGCGTCAAGTTCAAGTAGGGAGACGGCGTTTCGCTATGGCGAAGACTGAGGTTCGCGTCACACCGCGCAGCGCGCGGGGCATCCGCACGCGGAACGCGCTGGTCGCGGCCGCACGTGTGGTCTTCGAGCGCGACGGGTATCTGGACGCCCGTTTGGCGGACATCTCTGCGGAGGCCGGGGTCGCGTCCGGCTCGCTCTACACCTACTTCGAGGGCAAAGAGGAGATCTTCCGCGCGGTCGCCGAGCAGGTGGCCGAGGAGATGGTCCACCCGCACCTGCGGGCCCGGACCGGGGTCACCGACCCGCGCGAGCTGATCGACCTCGCGAACCGCGAGTACCTGCGCTCGTACAAGAAGAACGCCAAGCTGATGGGGCTGTTCGAGCAGGTGTCGCAGGTCGACGAGGAGTTCCGCGCGGTGCGGATCGAGCGCGCGGACGCCTTCGTGCGGCGCAACGCGAAGATGATCCGGACCCTGCAGGAGTCCGGCGCCGCGGACACCGAAATGGACCCGTTGCTGACGGCGCACGCGCTGTCGGGGATGGTCTCGCGGATGGCGTATGTGGCGTACGTGCAGAAGGCGCCGATGCCGTTCGAGCGGTTGGTGGAGACGCTGAACCGGATCTGGATCAAGGCCCTGGGCCTCGAACCTGTTGGCGGCTCCGCATAGGCTCCGGGCCATGGGCTACACCACGGAGTTCACCGGCGCGGTCACGGTCGAGCCGCCGCTGAACGCGCACGAGATCTCGTTTCTGCGGCGCTTCGCCGGCACCCGGCGCATGGACCGCGAGCTGGGGCCGTATTACTGCGGCACGGGGTTCATGGGGCAGGACGAGGAGCCCGACATCCGGGACTACAACAAGGCCGGGTTCGGGCAGCCGGGGTTGTGGTGCAAGTGGGAGACGACGGACGACGGCCGCCAGATCGGCTGGAACCAGTCCGAGAAGTTCTACGACTCCGAGGAGTGGATGGCGTACCTGATCAGGACGTTCCTGATGCCTGGTGCGGCGCTCGCGGCGGAGCTGGCCTCCCGTGTCGAAGGGCACTACTACGCACCGGAGTTCGCGCACTTCACTTTCGACCACCACGTGAACGGCGTCATCGACGCGGACGGCGAAGAGGTCGACGACAACTGGCAGCTCATCGTCACCGACAACGAGGTCACGACCCGCGACCTGGGGCCAGGGCCCACCTATGTCGATGAGCCCTGGCCTGTTTGATGAGCACTGACCTGTTTGATGAGCACTGACCCGCTGTCGGTGCGGGAAGCCCGATCAGCTCGCCGGCAGATCCACCAGCTCGGCGAGCCGCCGCCGGTGCCGCGTCGGACTCCCCAGCGCGATCGACGAGCTCTTGGCCCGCTTCAGATACAGATGCGCGGGGTGCTCCCAGGTGAAGCCGATGCCGCCGTGCATCTGCACGCATTCCTCGGCCGCCTGCACCGCGACCGCCGAGCAGTGGGCCTGCGCGATGGCGACGGCGATCTCCCGCTCAGCGCCGGTGGCCGAGACCGCGTGGCGCGCGACCGCGCGGGCTTGCGCGATCTGCACCCACAGCTGCGCCAGCCGGTGCTTGAGCCCTTGGTAGGAGCCGACCGCGCGGCCGAACTGGTGCCGCGTCTTCACGTACTCGACCGTGGTCGTCAGGCACTGCTCGGCCAGGCCGAGCTGCTCGGAGGCGAGGATCGCCGCCCCGCTCAGCAGGGCCTGCGAGAGCGGTTCGTAGCGGATCGCCAGCAGTTGGCCGGGGGTGTCGTCGAACTCGACGTCGCTCAGGACCCGCGTCATGTCCAGCGTGGTGACCGGGGTGATCCGCGCGTCGGCCGCCTGGACCACATAGATCGAGCCGTCTGAGGGGACCAGCAGGACGTCGGCCGTCTGCGCGCCCGCGACGCTCGTGACCTTGCCGGTGAGCCGCGCCGGGTGCGGAGCCTCGCGGGGCGGCCACGGCGTGACCGAGACCCGGCCCTTGTACGTCGTGTCCGGCGAGCGCGTGAAGGGGATCGCGATCACCGCGGTCACCTCGCCGGAGGCGATGCCGCGGAGCAGGTCCTCGGCCGCGGCCGCGGTGCCGTTGCCGCTTTCCCGGGCCGCCAGCAGGAGCTCGGTGGCCATCAGGTTGCCCAGGAACGGCACCGGCGCGACCGCCTTGCCCAGTTCCTCGGCGACCACGGCGGCCTCACGGAGCGTCGCCCCGGCGCCGCCGAGTTCCTCGGGGATCAGCAGTCCGGCCGCGCCGATCCCGGTGCCGAGCGCCTTCCACAGCTGCGCGTCGTACGGTTCGGCCGTCTCGGTCCGGGCCAGCACCGCGGACCACGGCGCGCGGTCGGCGAGCAGGTCGGCGACCGCGGTCCGCAGCTCTTCCTCGGTCTCCGAGTACAGGAGTTCGTCGCTCACCGGGGGAGGTCCTTCCACGCGACGTCCTTGTCGGCCCGGATCTCACCGGGCAGCCCCAGGACGCGTTCGGCGATGATGTTCAGCAGGATCTCCGAGGTGCCGCCCTCGATCGAGTTGCCCTTGGACCGCAGATAGCGGTAGCCGGGCGAGCGGCCGACGAAGTCGACGGTGTCGGGCCGGCGCATCGTCCAGTCGTCGTAGCGCAGCGCCTCCTCGCCGAGCAGTTCCAGCTCCAGGCCGGAGATCTGCTGGTTGAGGGTAGCGAAGGCGTACTTCGCCGCCGAGCCTTCGGGGCCGGGCTGGCCGGCCGCGAGCTGCGCGGACAGCCGCTGCGCGGTCAGGCGCGCGGCCTCGGCGGCCACCCACAGCGTCATCAGCCGGTCGTGCAGCGCCGCGTCGCGCACCTTCTCGTTCTCGCGCCAGGTCTTCGCCAGCACGCCGATCATGCCGGACTCGCGCGGGGAGGCCCCGCCGCCGATCGCGACGCGCTCGTTCATCAGCGTCGTCTGCGCGACCTTCCACCCCTCGCCGACCGCGCCGAGGCGCTGGCTGTCGGGGATGCGGACGTCGGTCAGGAAGACCTCGTTGAACTCGGCCTCGCCGGTGATCTGCCGCAACGGCCGCACCTCGACGCCCGGCGCGGTCATGTCCAGCACGAAGTAGGTCATGCCCTGGTGCTTGGGCACGTCCGGATCGGTGCGGGTGACCAGGATCGCCCAGCGCGCCTCGTGCGCCATGGACGTCCACACCTTCTGGCCGTTGACGACCCAGTCGTCGCCGTCGCGCACGGCGCGGGTGGCCAGCGCGGCGAGGTCGGATCCGGCGCCGGGCTCGGAGAACAGCTGGCACCACACCTCCTCCCCGCACCACAGCGGCCGCAGCCAGCGCTGTTTCTGCTCGTCGCTGCCGAAGGCCAGGATGGTCGGGGCGGCCATCCCCAGCCCGATGCCGATGCGCCGGGGCCCGTTGTCGGGGGCGCCGGCGGCGGCGAACGCCTTCTCGGCGATCGGCTGCCGGTCACGCGGCAGGCCCAGGCCCCCCAGCCCCGGCGGATAGTGCAGCCAGGCGAGCCCGGCGTCGAAGCGCGCACGGAGGAAGTCGAGCCGGTCCGTGCTGCCGGGATCGTGGGCGGCGAGGAAGTCGTGAATGCGGTTCTCGAGGTCGTGCTGGGTGATCAATGGCGGCACCCTTGCTTTCCAACCGGTCGGTAACTGTCCGCTCAGTATTGTCCTGGCGGGGGTGGTGTCAACAGGGGTTGATCGAATTCAGCACTCATGATCGGCCCACCACGCCTTGGCCGCGGCCAGCAGATGGCGCCGGACCAGGTCCACGTGCGGGTTGGCCGAGCCGCCGGGCCGGCGGACCAGATACGCGGTGTTCAGCGGTGCTTCCTCGGGCTGGTGCAGCAGTGTCAGAGCACTGCTGTCCAGCTCCGCGCGGCACAGGTACTTCGGGAGCACCGTCCAGCCGGCGCCGGCGACCGCCGCGGTGCGGATCCCGCGCAGATCGGGGATCGTCGTCAGCTGTGCCGGGGCGGACAGCTGCTCGTTGAAGACGTAGCGCCAGTAGCGGCGGATTATCGGCAGATCGGCGTCGTAGGCGATGAGCGGAACATCGGACAACGCGGCCGGAAGTGCTTTGTCTTTCAGCCTTTCGGCCCACAGCGGTGCCGCCACCAGGACGAACTCCTCGTCGGCGAAGGGCTCTGAGACCAGGCCCCTGCTGTTCGGGCGGCGGGTCGAGATCACGAGGTCGTGCCGTCCGGCGCGCAGCTCGTCCAGCAGATCGTCGGTGAGCCCGGTGGCGACGCGGAGCTGGACGCCGTCGGCGATCAGCGGCGCCACCAGACCCATGCCCACCGCGCCCAGGAACTCCGCCGGCCCGGCCAGGTGCACGGGCTCGGCCTCCGGGGCGTCGGCTTCGTCGGTGAGGCCGGACAAGTGGTCCAGCGGCGAGGCGACCTGCGCCGCCAGCTCGTCGGCGTAGGGGAGCGGTGCCACGCCGCGTGCCCTGCGCTCGAAGAGCTCGCGCCCCAGCCGGGTCTCCAGCGCCCGGATCTGCGTGGTGACCGTCGACTGCGACAGCCCGAGCAGGTGCGCGGCGGCGGTGAAGGAACCGGAGCGGTGCACCGCGAGGAAGGTGCGCAGCTGGTTGAGGTCCAGGGGATCGGCCATGGGCCGAGGCTACCTCCGATCCATCGGAAAACAGATACGAGCCATCGGAGTACCCATTGGTCTCGATAAGTTCACCAGGTTTACTGTCGTGGGCATGGCGAAGATCCTGATGGTTCTGACCGGTGCCGACTCCTGGACCTTGAAGGACGGCACGAAGCATCCGACCGGCTTCTGGGCCGAGGAGGCCGTGGTGCCCTACGAGGCGCTGACGGCCGCCGGCCACGAGGTGGTCGTCGCGACCCCCGGCGGCGTGGTGCCCACCCCGGACGCGGGCAGCCTGTCGGCGCAGTTCACCGGCGGGGAGGACGGCGCGCGGCAGATGGCCGACGCGGTCGCCGCGATGACCGAGCTGCGCAGCCCGGTCGCGCTGGCCGGCGTCTCCCTCGACGACTACGACGCCGTGTTCTACCCCGGCGGCCACGGTCCGATGGAGGACCTGGCCGAGGACGCCGACTCCGGCCGGCTGCTGACCGCGGCCCTGGCCTCCGGCAAGCCGCTGGCGGTGGTCTGCCACGGCCCGGCCGCCCTGCTCGCCGCGAAGGGCGCGGACGGCTCGTCGGCGTTCGCCGGCTACCGCGTCGCGGCGTTCACCAACGAGGAGGAGGTCCAGGGCGGCCTCGCCGACAAGGCGAAGTGGCTGCTGGAGGACCGCCTGGTCGCCGACGGCGTGGTGGTCGACAAGGCCGGGCCGTGGACGCCGCACGTCGTCGTGGACCGGAACCTGATCACCGGCCAGAACCCGATGTCGTCCGCGCCGCTGGCCGCCGAGCTGCTGAAGACGCTCGGCTGAGCGACGATGAGCAGGCCGGACTCGTCCCTTTAAATCCTTTCATCCCTTCCCACCTTCACTCTCTTGGAGCAACCCGTGTCCGTCGCCAGTCGTGAATGGCAGCTGATCGCACGTCCGGTCGGCGAGCCGAAAGCCTCCGATTTCCGCCTGCTGCGGGCCGAGGTCGCCGACCCCGGTCCGGGGCAGATCCTGGTGCGCAACACCTGGCTGTCGGTCGACCCTTACATGCGCGGCCGGATGGACGACGTCCCGTCCTACATCCCGCCCTTCCAGCTGGAGGAGCCGATGACCGGCGGCGCCGTCGGCGTCGTGGTGGCCGCCGGGGAGGGGTCGTCGGTGCCGGTCGGCGCGACGGTCTCGCACTTCGAGGGCTGGCGCGAGTACGCGCTGCTGGAGGCCGCCACGACGCAGGTGCTCGACACGTCGAAGGTGCCCGCGCAGGCGTTCCTGGGCGTGCTCGGCATCACCGGCCTGACCGCCTACGTCGGGCTCACCGAGATCGCGCCGGTCAAGGAGGGCGACGTCGTCTTCGTCTCCGGGGCGGCCGGCGCGGTCGGCTCGGTCGCCGGGCAGATCGCCAAGAAGCTCGGGGCGTCGAAGGTCATCGGGTCGGCCGGCGGGCCGGAGAAGGTGCGGCGGCTCACCGAGGACTTCGGCTACGACGCCGCGATCGACTACCGCCAGGGCGAGCTGAACGCGCAGCTGAAGAAGGCCGCGCCGGAGGGCGTCGACGTGTACTTCGACAACGTCGGCGGCGACCACCTCGACGCAGCGCTGCGGCGCATGAACCTGTTCGGGCGCATCGCGCTGTGCGGGGCGATCTCGGTCTACAACGAGAAGGGCCGCCCGGCGGGGCCCGCTCATCTGACGAACGCGATCGGCAAGAGCCTGACGCTGCGCGGCTTCACGATCGGGCACCACATGAAGGCGTTCCCGGAGTACATCGGGAAGGCCATCGGCTGGCTCGCGGACGGCTCGCTCCGGACGGACGAGACGGTCGTCGACGGGATCGACAACGCCTTGAACGCCTGGTTCGGCCTGATGAGCGGAGCCAACACCGGCAAGATGCTGGTGCGGCTGCCCGAGGCCTAAGCGCTCTGTGATCCGAACGGTCGCCCTCGACCTCCCGCGCCCGGCTCGGGTGGGGTAGGGAGGACACATGCGTATTGTGATTGCGGGCGGCCATGGACAGATCGCGCTGCTGTTGGAGGCGCGCCTGAGCGCGGACGGTCACACCGTGCAGGGGCTGCTGCGGCGCCCCGACGGCGCCGACGATCTGGTGGCCGCCGGGGCGGAGCCGGTGGTCTTCGACCTGGAGAGCGCGACCGCCGAGTCGCTGGCCGAGGTGATCCGCGGCGCCGACGCCGTGGTCTTCGCGGCCGGCGCCGGCGCGGGGAGTACCGCCGAGCGGAAGTACACCGTGGACCTCGGCGGCTCGGTCCTGCTGGCCGACGCCGCCGAGTTGGCCGGGGTGCGGCGGTTCGTGCAGGTGTCCTCGATGGGCGCCGGGGCGCCAGCGGCCCCGGGGTCGGACCCGATCTGGGTGGCGTACATCGACGCCAAGACCAAGGCCGAGGACGATCTGCGGCGCCGCGATCTGGACTGGACCATCATCCGGCCGGGCGGGCTGCTCAATACACCGGGTCTGGGCCTGGTGCACCTGGTCACGCACACCGGCCGCGGGACCGTTCCGCGCGCCGACGTCGCGGACGTCCTCGCCGAGCTCCTCGAACAGCGGGCCGCCATCCACCAGACCCTCGAACTGGTGTCCGGGTCGACCCCGATTTCTCAGGCCGTCGAAGCCTGGAAGGGATGAGGAAATGCAATACATCACTTTGAATGACGGCGTCAGCATCCCGCAGCTGGGCTACGGCGTCTGGCAGGTCCCCGACGAACAGGCCCACACCGCCGTCGGCAGCGCCCTCGAGATCGGCTACCGGCACATCGACACGGCCGCCGCCTACGAGAACGAGGCCGGTGTGGGCCGCGCGATCCGGGACTCCGGCATCCCGCGCGAGGACATCTTCCTCACCACCAAGCTCTGGAACGCCGACCACGGCTACGACGCCGCCCTGCGCGCCTTCGACAAGAGCCTGGAACGCCTCGGCACCGACTACGTGGACCTGTATTTGATTCACTGGCCGGTCCCGGAACAGGATTTGTATATCGAGAGCTGGCGCGCCCTGGAGAAGATCAATTCCGACGGCCGGGCCAAGGCCGTGGGTGTCTGCAACTTCACCGCCGAAACCCTCGAGCGCCTGGTCAAGGAGTCCACGAAGGTCCCGGCGATCAACCAGATCGAGCTCCACCCCTACTTCCCGCAGCCGGCGATGCGCCAGCTGAACGAGAAGCTGGGCATCGTCACCGAGGACTGGAGCCCCCTGGGCCAGGGCGGCGACCTGCTCAAGGAGCCGGTCCTGATCCGCATCGGCGAGGCGAACGGCAAGACCCCGGCGCAGGTCGTGCTCCGCTGGCACCTGCAGCTCGGCGACGTCGTGATCCCGAAGTCGGTCACCCCGTCCCGCATCAAGGAGAACTTCGAGGTCTTCGACTTCGAACTCAGCAGCGCCGAGATGGACGAGATCACCTCGCTGCGGCGGGACGACGGGCGGATCGGGCCGGACCCGGCGCATTTCAATTACGTGGGGTGAGGCGGTCGGCGGCGTCATCCGGTGTAGGCGGCCAGGGCCTCCTGAGAGCGGGCCCGCACGCTGATCCAGGCGTCGCCGGAGACGTGGGCCAGGATGTCGTCGCCGACGTACCACGTGGTCTTGTACCACTCGGGCTGGATGCGGGGGAGCTCGGTGAGGGTGCTGTCGTCGACGGGGTCGCCGCCGAGTCCCCAGGCGTCGGACAGGTCTTCGGCCTCGGCGAGGACGGTTTCCGCCATCAGGGCTTCGACCAGGGCCAGGGACAGCTTGTCCGTCCAGGGCAGCCACTCCTCCTGGCTCTTGTCGGCGAGGTCGGGGCGCAGGTAGGTCGGCGGGTCCTCCTGGTCCAGGTCCGCCAGCAGGATGCCCCAGGCGCAGACGCTCTGGTTCTCGTCGCGGAAGACCAGCGCGCCCTCGTGGACCTCCAGGTCCTCCGGGGTGCTGAGCGGGTCCTGGTTGCGGGTGAGGTCGTCGCGGCGGCCGAAGAGTTTCAGGGCTTCGCGCAGGGCCGCGGGCAGGGGGTGGCCGAGTTCGGCCGCGGCGGCGTCGAGGTCGGCGTCGGTGTAGCCGTCGGCGGGGGTGAGGGGGCGCTCGGACCAGTCGGCGGCGAGGACTTCGGCGACGTGCCAGGCGGCGGCGCGGTCGCCGGGGGCGGCGACGGCGTTCCGCAGTGCCGTGGATATGCGGGACGCGGCGGTGTCGGCTTCGGCGTCGGTGGCTGGGGCTGTCATGGGGCCACACCGTAGCGGCGGGGACCGTCAACATGCGCGACCATGGCATATATGGAGAATGACGGGCTCGCGGTCGCGGTGATCGGGCTGGGCGGCATCGCCCGCAACGCGTACTTGCCGGTGTTGGGGACGCGTGCCGATCTGCGGCTGCGGCTGATGACGCGCGATCGGGCGCGGCTGGACGCGCTGGGGGACGCCTACCGCGTTCCCGAAGCATGCCGGTTCACCGAGCTGGACGCGCTGCTCGGCGAGGAGCCGCCCCAGGCCGCTTTCGTCCATGTCGCGACGGTCGCGCACGTCGAGATCGTCACGCGGCTGCTCGACGCCGGGATCCCCACCTACGTCGACAAGCCGCTGGCCGACACGCTCGCCGCGTCGCGGACGCTGGCCGAGCACGCCGAGCGCACCGGGACGCCGCTGATGGTCGGCTTCAACCGCCGCCACGCGCCGGCCTACGTCGAGGCGGCGCGGTCCCCGCGCGAGACCGTGATCCTGCAGAAGAACGAGGCGGACGCGCCGGGCGTGGTGCGCGACGTCGTGTTCGACGACTTCATCCACGTGGCGGACACGCTGCGCTTCCTGGCACCCGGCGACGTCACGGACGTGACAGTCTCCGGCCGGGTCGAGGACGGAATGCTGGAGCACGTCGCCCTGACCCTGTCCGGACCCGGCTTCACCTGCTTCGGCGTGATGAACCGCCGAGCCGGCGCGAAGGGCGAGCGCCTGCAGCTCATCGGCGACGGCCACCGCCGCGACGTCCACGATCTGACCGACGGCCCGACCGGATGGACACCGGTGGGGCGGGTCAAGGGGATCGAGCAGATATGCGAGCACTTCCTCGCTGCGGTGCGGGGCCAGACGCAGTTCCCGGACCTGCAGGACGCGCTGGCCACGCACGAGCTGTGCGAGCAGGTGGTCGAGAGGCTGGACGGGTGACACCGGCCGCGTCGCGGGGACGCCGGGCGGGAAGGCAAGTAGCTGATGAGCGAGCAGGGCGAGCCGGCGGGACCGGCGGGGCCGGAGGAACGTGACGGCGGCGGGAGCGGCGGCGCGGGCCGCGGCGATGCCGGCCGTTCCGTCGGCGCTGCGAGCGATGGCCCGGGTGCGGGTGCGGGTGGCGGTGCTGCGAGCGGTAAGTCCGGCGGGGCCGGCGGTCCCGGCGGTCCCGGCGGTCCCGGCGGTCCCGGTGAGCCCGGCGAGCCCGGCGAGCCCGGCGAGCCCGCTTACTCGGGCTGGCGAATTCTGTTCCCCTCCCCAACCCGTGCCGCCGTGGGCGTCCTCGGCCCCATCGTCCTCACCACCGCCTACTTCACCCTCCCCTTCGAGGTGCTCGGCCCGGACCACCCGGTCCTGGCCTGGGTGATCCTCGTCGGCATCCTCACCCTGTTGGCAGTCGGCATGGTCGTGACCACCAGCCGGACCCTGGCCGGCCAGTCCGGCCGCTTGCGCCATCCGGGAGTGGCCATCCTGATCATGTCCTGGGCCGCCACCCTGGTCTTCGCCGCGAGCTACTGGGCCATGGCCACCCGCCACGGGGAGTTCGTCGGGCTCCAGACCCGCCTGGACGCGCTCTACTTCACCGGCGTCACCATGGCGACCGTCGGGTACGGTGACATCCACCCGAGCGGGCAGCTGGGGCGCGCGGTGGTGCTCGTGCAGCTCGTCTACACCTTCACGTTCCTGGTCGGCGGGATCACCGCCATCAGGACGCGGACCCGGTCCCGCATGATGGATCGGATGAGCGGGGGTAAGTAGGCCCGATGCTCAACTGGCTCAGTAATCTGCCTCCGGCCCTGATCTACGTCGTCGTGGGCCTGCTGGTGTTCGTCGAGGACGCGCTGTTCGTCGGCTTCGTGGTGCCGGGGGAGACGGCGGCGGTGATCGGCGGGGTGCTGGCAAACCGGGGGACGGTGAACATCTGGGCGCTCGCCGCGGTGGTGGTGTGTGCGGCGATCGCCGGGGACAGCGTCGGGTTCGAGGTGGGGCGGCACTTCGGGGAGCGGCTGCTGGGGACCCGCCCGCTGCGCCGGCACCAGGTCCGGCTGGACAAGGCCCGGGCCCTGATCCGGCGCCGCGGGGCCGAGGCGGTGTTCCTCGGCCGGTTCGTCTCCTTCTTCCGGGCCCTGATGCCGCCGCTGGCCGCGATGTCGCATCTCCCGTACCGGAGGTTCCTGTTCTTCAACGCTCTCGGCGGGTTGGTGTGGGGTGTCGGATTCACTCTGTTGGGTTACTTCGCCGGCGCCGCCTACTCGCGGGTCGAGCACCTCGTGGGCGGGATCCTGGCCGGGGTCGTCGCGACGATCGTGATCATCGGGCTGGTCATGTGGACCGTCCGACGCCACCGGGCCGAGCGGGCCGAGGAGGATGAAGGGGACGAAGAGGGCGGAGAGGACGAATCCGAGGGCGGCGTCAGTCGCTGACCAGATCCCCGTCCCGCGCCACGACCGTCCCGCCGCGCACCACCAGCTCGCGCGTCGGCACCGGACGAGCTCTACGCCGCCATCCGGGGCGCCGCCGCGGGCCGCACCGCGCTGTCCCCGCCGGTCGCCAGCCGCATGCTGGACCGGATGCGCTCGCCCAAGCCCGCGCTCACCGACCGGGAGAAGGACATCCTCGCGCAGCTGGCGCAGGGGCTCGGGAACCGCGACATCGCGAAGCAGCTGTTCATCAGCGAGAGGGTGAGGCTTCAGTCCGCCAGCGCGAGCAGAAGCCGGGCACGCTCCGAAACCGCCGCGATCCGCGTGGGATCGTCGCCGGCGGACAGCAGCTGCGCCAGGACACGATGCGCCAGACACGCGCGGAACGTCCCCTCGTCGGACGCGGCGACGGCGGCGCGTGCCAGGTTTTCGACGGCGGCGCTCGGGGCGCCGCCGATCACCGAGGCCAGCAGGGCCGTCAGGTCGATGCCGGCGGCCATGCGGCGCAGGCGGCCCAGCACACCCGCCGGGCCGCGCGCTGGACTCGGCGTGGCACCAAACTTCTGCACGGCAAGGCGCTCGCGGCCACCGTCGCCACCGTCACGGTCGCCGCGGCCGGGACCGGGGTCGTGGTGGCGACGGCGGGCAGTGGCGGTCCGAGGGCCGCGGTCGCGCAGGCGGAGGAGTCGGCGTTGCACGCGTTCGGGCGCGGTGACTACGCGGCCATGTGCGACGAGATGAGTGCGGCGATGCTCACGATGTACTCCGGGCCGCAGGGGTGTCTGAAGATCATGGCGGGTGCCAACGGGTTCGTGTCCACGGTCGGTGCCTCGCTCGCCGATCAGCGCAGGGCCGCCAGTGCCGCCACCGTGGACGCTTCGCAGGTCACTGTCACTGGCGACACCGCGGTGGTGCCAGCCTCAACTGGGTGAAGGAGGACGGCCGTTGGAAGATCGGGATGCCGAAGAACCTGCCCAGTGTTCTGCCGACGGTTTTCCCGACCAACTTCCCCACCGACCTGCCGACCAACTTCCCCACCGGCTGACCGACATCACCAATTGGTAACGACCGCAACGCCCCCGCTCGGGGACCCCGTTCTACACCGTATGAGCCGTGTCCCCAAAGCAACCGGCAGCGGGCTGCCGGGTCTGGTCGGCAAGCGTGCGGTCGCCCAACGCATGCTCCTGCTGGCCGCCCTGGCGGTGCTCCTGCCCGCGCTCGTCCTGGTCACGCTCATCCGCATGCACGGCACCACCGCCGAGCGCGACGGCGTCCGCAAGGCGCTGAGCACGCTGCCCGACAGCGAGCGCACGGTCACAGCGCTCTACAACATCGGCTCGCGCTTCCCCGCCGACCCGACCACGCGTGTGGCCTTCCTGGCCGGCATCGAGCAGCAGATCCACGCCGCCTTCACCGGTGTGGACGTCGACGTCGTCCACGAGACCGCGACCGCGCCGTACGGTGTCACCGGCACGGGCGGCACCGGTGCAGGCACCGGCACCGGTGCCGGCACCGGCACCGGCACCGCAAATCAGGCCACGTACTCGATCTACTTCCTAGGCACCAGCGCGGCCACGAAAAACGCCCGCCTCGTCTCCGGCACCTGGCCCGCCCCGGCCCCCGCCGGCGCGCAGGCCGGCACCGCCACCGCCTCGGGCACCGAGTTCGAAGCCGCGGTTCCGCAGGTCGCCGCCCTGGCCAAGCACTGGAAGGTCGGCGACGAGGTCGACACCCGGGCGCGCATGGACGGCGTCGAGCAGCGCTTCAAAATCGTCGGCGTCTACACGCCGGTCGACACCTCCAGCGACTTCTGGCAGGCCGAGGCCTACAAGGGCGCCGGCAAGGGCCAGGAGGACCTGCCCACCTTCGGGCCGGCGTTCGTGGACCAGAGTGTCACCGCCGGGCGCCTGCTGGAGGTCCGCCAGGAGACGGTGCTCGCCGCCCCGGACTTCAGCACCATCCAGACCGGACCCGCCTCCACCCTCCCGGACCGGCTCGCCCCGCTCGATGCCTACCTGGCCGACGCGGCGAACGCCGTCGACTCCAACATCCACACCACGGTCATCGACCCGCTCACCGCGCAGACCCAGGGCATCGACGGCAATCTGAGCATCAGCAGCCGCCTGAACCTGCTGCCGGTGGTCGAGCTCGGGCTGCTGGCGCTGACCGCGCTCGTCCTGACCACCCGCCTGCTGTCCGAGCACCGCCGGGAGACCGACGGCCTGCTGCGGGCGCGCGGTGCCTCGGTGCGCGGGCTGCTGCGCATCGGGATGACCGAGGGGCTGCTGCTCACCGTCCCGGTGGCGGCCGTCGCGCCTTTCCTGGCAAGGCTTCTGGAGCACGGCCTCACCTCCAGCCGGTGGTCCGCCGCGCACGACAGCGCCCCGCCGATCTCCTCCGACCTGTGGGTCGTCGTCGCGATCGGCGCGCTGGCCACCTTGCTGCTGCTGACCGTGGTGCCGGTGACGTCCTCGGCCAGCTTCGTCGGCGTCAAGCGTGAACGCAGCCGCTCGCAGGTGCGCACCGCCGTGCAGCGCACCGGCGCGGACGTCGTCGTGGTCCTGCTCGGCGCCGCCGCGCTGTGGGAGCTGACGCGCTTCGGCGACGACCCGTCCCACAACGGACCGCTCAGTGTGCCGCAGGTGGTCGCGCCCTCGGTGCTGCTGCTGGCCGGATCGCTGGTCCTGCTGCGGGTGCTGCCGCTGATCGTCGGTCCGCTGGAGTACGTGGCCGCGCGGCGCCGGGCCGCGGTCGTGGCGCTGGCCGGCTGGCGCGTGGGCCGCATGGCCCGGACCTACGCCGCGCCGATGGCCCTGCTGATCATGGCGGTCGCGGTCGGGACGCAGGCCACCGTGTTCCTGGCCTCGGTGGACCGCTCCGCCGACGATCAGGGCACGCATCTGGTCGGCACCGACGTCCGCGCCGCCGACATCCCCGGCGGGCATCTCGGCGTCAGCGGGTCGTTCGCCGCCGTGCCGGGAGCCGCTGCCGGCTTCGCCGCCGCCCGCGAGAACCTCTTCTTCGGATCCGGGACCACGCAGCTGCCGGTCAATGTCCTGGGTATCGATCCGGCGCGTTCGGCGGGCGTCGTGGATCTGCGTTCCGATCTGGCCGGCAAGAGCTGGCCGAACTTGTCCGCGCAGCTGGCCGCCGACGGCTGGGACCGGGACGGCATGTCCGGCGGCGTGCCCCTGCCCGGCAAGCCGACCAAGCTGACGATCGACGTCCGGTACCAGGGGCAGCGCGCGCACCCGGACGCCCCCGGCAGCCTCGGCGCGCTCGACGTCGAGGCCGAGGTGGTGGACGCGTACGGCGTCGGCACCACCGTGGACTTCGGCGGTGTCGCCACCGCGGACGGCCAGACCCACACCCTGAGCGCTCAGATCGGCGGCGAGGGCGGCACCATCGCCTATCCGCTGCGGATCACGGCCCTGTCGATCACGTACCACGCACCGCTGTGCGCGGTCTACGACATGTCGGGCAACGTCAACGCGAACTGTGCCGTGCAGGCCGGCGGCCAGGGCAACGCCGAGAACGTCGGCGTGGACGCCGGCGACCTGACCGCCGACGGGCAGCCGGCCGCACTGCCGGCCGGGATCCAGGCGCACGCGTTCGGCGAGGCGCAGCCCGGCGGCACCGATTCGGACACCTCCGGGACCGCGGCCGCGCAGGCCGCCTACAAAGTCGGCGCGACCACCGGATCAGGGCTCGTACACTTCACCGAGTACTCCGGCTTCGGCTCCGACACCGCGCCGATCGTCACCCACACCCTGGACCTGTCCCGGTCCGACGCCTCCTCCGCCGCCGTGCCGGCCCTGGCCTCCACTCAGCTGCTGAACACCCTCGGTCTGAAGGTCGGCGACTCCTACACCACCAAGGCGTTCGGGACCCCGCTGCGCCTGCACTTCGTCGGCTCGGTGACGGCGATGCCCGCGCCGTACCGGATCGGCACCCTGGCCGCCGGTGCCCCGGCCGAGAACGCCGCGCTGGTCGTGCCGATCGGGCTGCTGGACCGTGCGGACCTGGCGGGCCGGGCGGTCAACGAGCAGACCGAGTGGTGGGCCAAGGCCGCCGGGGGCACCACGCCGGCGCAGCTCGCCGACCGTTATCGCGCCGTGCGCAACGGAGCGCTGGTCTCCGCGCCGGTCGTCACCGACCGCACCGGCCAGGCCGCGGTGATCCGGGACGACCCGATCCGCAGCGGCATGAAGCTGACGCTGGTGATCGCGGCCGGCGCCGCGCTGCTGTTCATCCTCATCGGCTTCGCGCTGCACTCGGTCATCGCGCTGCGCGAGCGCACCACCGAACTGGCCCTGCTCAACGCCCTGGGACTGTCCAAGCGCCGCACCGCCGCGATGCTGCTGGCCGAGAACCTGCTGCTGGTGATCCTCGGCATGGTCGGCGGCGGGGCGCTGGCGGTGCTCACGATCCGATCGGAACTGCCCTTGCTGATCCTCACCGACTCCGGACAGGTGCCGATCCCCGAACCGGTGACCGTGGTGGACCTGCCGGCCCTGGCCGGGGTCGGCGCGGCGGCCGCGGTGCTGCTGCTCGGCCTGGTCGCGCTGGTGTCGCTGGCCCGGCGCTCGGACGGCGTGGGCGGCACGCTGCGCCTGGGGGAGGACGGCCGATGAGGACGCCGCGCTGGTTCGCCGAACTCGGCCCGGCCCGCCTGGTGCTGGCCGCGCTGGCGCTGTTGGCCGCCGGGACGGCCGCCGCCGCGGTGGTGGTCCCGGCCGACACCAAGAAGGCGGACGCCTTCACCGTCAACTCCCTGATCGGCAAGGCGCCGTGGTCGCACCGCGATCTGGTGCTCTCCGGGCTCCCGGTCTCCACCGACGCCGCGTACCCGAAGTCGGCGTCCGACATCTCCTCGGTCGCGGCGTCGAACCTGGCGGCACTGCCGGACACCCTCAAGAAGCTCGTTTCGCAGACCTCGATCACGCGCCAGTACGATCACCTGCTGCCGGCCCTGAACCCGCCGGCCAAGCTCCCCAACAAGGCCTGGCTGCGCTTCGACTGGGAGCCGCAGCTGGCCGGCGGCGTGCGCTGGGTCGCCGGGGGAGCGCCCGGCAAGGAGGCGGAACAGGACACCTTCGACGGCGCCGACGGGTTCCTCACCGGCGTGACGCTGACGGTTCCGATCGCCGTGTCCGAGGCGACCGCGGACCGGCTCGGCCTGACCGTCGGCACCGTGGTGAAGATGGACACCTCCGGGGGCACCGGTCCGGGAAACATCGTCACGTTCACGATGTCCGTCCAGGTCGCCGGGATCTTCGCGCCCGCCGCCGGCACCGGCCCGGACGACCCGCTGTGGCGCGTGGCCACCAAGCGGGATCCGGTGCTCACCACGGAATGCCTCAACGAGAAGTGCGAACAGTCGATCACGGTGTGGGAATCGGACGTGTTCGTCGACCGTCCCGAGGCGATCGCGACGATCTCCAGGAGCGCTCGCGTCGGCGAGTACACGACGGTCTACGACTACGTCGTCGACCCCTCCCGCCTGACGCCCTCGGTGCTGTCGGCCGTCGGCCCGGCGCTGGACCAGGCGGCGCTGGGGGTCAGCGATCTCAAGGGCGGCGTCCAGCTGAACACCGGGCTCAAGGACCTGGCCGCGAGCGTCAAGAGCACCCAGTCCGACAGCCACCAACTGTCCGCCGTCGTGCTCGGCGCGCTGTCCGCGGGCGCGCTGGCGGCGCTGTTCCTCACACTGCGCCTGACGGTGATGCGCAGGGCCCGTTTCGTCGCGCTCTATCGGGCCCGCGGTGCCTCCGCGGTCCGGCTGGCGCTGCGCCACGCGACCCAGACCGCGACCGTCGTGGCGGTGTTCGCGGCCCTCGGGGCGTTCGGCGCGGTCCGGGCCGGGCGCGGGACGTTGCGCGACCCGGCCGCGTGGTCCGGCGTGGTGCTGGTGACGCTACTGACGTTCGGCGTGGTCGGCTACTCGGTGCTCCGGGCCGGGGACCGCGTCGTGTCGGCGCGCCACGAGGCCGTCGGCGAGACCGCGCGGGTCCGGCGGATCGTGCGCGACGCCGGTCTGCTGCTGGCCGCCGGCGGCGCGCTGGCGATCTACCGGAGTCAGGGTTCTGGCAATCCCGACGGCTCCATCGACTGGATCGCGGTGGCCGCCCCGGCGCTGCTGGCCTTCGCCGCCGGGATCGCCGCGGTGCGCCTGGTGCCGGCGTTGTTCGGGCCGGCGGTCCGGGTGTTGGCGCGGCGCCGCAGCGTGGTCGGGTTCGTCGCGGCCGCGCTGTCCGGACGGCGGGTGCGCGTGGTGGCGGCGCCGCTGGCCGGACTGGTCGTGGTGGTCGCGGCCGGGATGTTCGCCGCCGGCTACGACGCCGCGGTGCAGCAGAAGGTGCGCGACGACACGGTCCGGTCCGTCGGCGCCGCGGCACAGGTCGACGCCCTGCCGATCGGGGTGACGTTCCCCGACGGCTTCGCCGCCGCGGCCGCGAAGATACCCGGGGTGCGCGGCGTGTTCACCGGCCGCGCGGACTTCGGCGGGATCGCGCAGATCACCCCGGAGGGCACGCCCCAGCCGCGGCCGCTCACCGTGATCACCGTCGATCCCGAGGCCTTCCGCGAGGCCGCCGCGGCGGCGCTGAGCGACGCCTCGGCGCGCGGGCAGCAGGTTCCCGCGAGCTGGCCGGTGCCGCCGAAGGCGGACGGCACCGTGACCGTGCTCGCCTCGCCGGGGCTGGCCGGCCAGTACTCCGGGCCGGTGTCGGTGTCCGAGACAGCCGGGTCGTTCAAGGCCGTCATCGGGGCCTACGCCGACGTGCCGCTGGCCGACTCCGTCGAGAACCTGGGCGGGACCGAGTACGTCGTGGTGCCGGCCGGCGAGGTGCCGATGGCCGACCCCGGCAAGCCGAACGTCGCGTGGTTCAGCGCCGACACCGGGGCGGTCTCCGCCTCGGCGCTGCGGGCGCTGCCCGGCGTGACGAAGGACTTCGACGTCACGATGCTGGCGGACGCGCAATCCGCGGTGTACGCCGAAGGCCGGGTGTCGGCGGCGCGGGACGTGTTCCATCTCGTCGAAGGACTCTGCGTCGCCTACTTCGCCTTGTGTCTGCTGCAGTTGCTGTCCGCCACGCGAGCCGTCAGTCGTGACAGTGCTCTGCTTCTGCAGGTGTTCGGATTGCGCGCGGTCCGCAGCCGGCTGGTCGCCACGCTGGTGCCGCTGCCGGTCGCGGTGCTGGCCGTCGCCGCCGGACTCGGGATGGGAGCCGGGCTCTCGCCGCTGCTGGGCCCGCTGGACCGCGGTCCGGCCGGCGGCTCCGCGGACTCGATCGTGGCGACCGGATCGATCGGCTGGGGCTGGACCGTGCCGGTCGTGGCGGCGGTGCTCGCGATGACGGTCGGCGGCGTGCTGCTGGACCAGATGCTGCGACGGCCGATCGAGCTGTCCGTCCGGTTGCGGGACGCCGAATTCGAGTAGTGCCGCCGGACCGGAGTCGGTGGTGGCTGGTAGAAAGACTCGCGTTGAAACCAGCCACCTGGAGGGGTCCCCGTGATCGCAAGCGAGTGTGTCGCGCTGGAGGGGTGGGGCGGGCTGCCCGTCATCACTTTGCCCGGCACGGATTTCGACGAGATGCCGGACTGGCCCGGCGGGGTCGAGATCCCCTCGGACGTCGAGGAGTGGGCCTGGCGCGTCGAGGTCGCCGGGTACCGCGGCCCGAACTACCCGGAGCTCTTCGACGCCTTCCTGCGCTCTGTGGACACCACCAGGATCAGCGCGTTCGTCATCGGCAACTGGGCCACCGACGACGATCACGACCGCACCGCGGGCGACGTGTTCGCGCCGCTGGTCGCCGCCGCCGACCGGTTCCCGAACCTGCGGCACCTGTTCCTGGGGGACATCGAGGCGCAGGAGTCCGAGATCTCGTGGATCCACCAGAGCGACCTGGCGCCGCTGCTGCGCGCGTTCCCGAAGCTGCTGACGTTCGGCGTCCGGGGCAGCGAGAACCTGGGGTGGGAGCAGCGCGCGTACCCTGAACTCAGGGAGCTGACGTTCCAGAGCGGCGGCCTGCCGCCGGAGGTGGTCCGGGCGGTCGCCGGCTCGGAGTTCCCGGAGCTGACCGACCTGGAGCTCTACCTCGGCGAGGAGGAGTACTTCGGCGGCGCGGAGATCGCCGACCTCGCCGGCATCCTGGACGGCGCGGGCCTGCCGAAGCTGCGCTACCTGGGCCTGCGGGACGCCGAGAACGCCGACGAGGTCGCCGCCGCGGTCGCGCACGCCCCGATCGTCTCCCGCCTGGAGGTGCTCGACCTCTCGCTGGGCACACTCGGCGACGAGGGCGCGGCCGCGCTGCTGGCCGGGCAGCCCCTGACCCACCTGAAGAAGCTCGACCTGCACCACCACTTCATCTCCGAGCCGATGCAGGAGCGGCTGCGCGAGGCGCTGCCGGGCGTGGAGCTGGACCTGTCGGAGCAGCAGGAGCCGGACGACTGGGACGACGGCGAGGAGCACCGGTTCGTCTCGGTGGCCGAGTAACCGGGGATGGAGTTCGGGGGAGGCCTCGCGGAGCGGATCGAATGCCTCGGCGACGTCGCGTTCGAGACGGTCTTCCAGGACTTCGCGGCCACCGTCGACACGGCCCGGGTGACCGCGCTGGTGGTCGGCCGGTGGGGTGACGTCTCGCAGACGGAGGGGCATCCGGGGCGGCTGCTGGCCCAGAGCGCGGACCGGTTCCCGGCGTTGCGTGCGCTGTTCCTCGGCGACGTCGACGACGAGATCGTGTACGTCGAGCACGCCGACCTCACCCCGATCCTGGACGCCTATCCGGCGCTGGAAGAGCTCTGGGTTCGCGGGACCCCGGACTTGTCGCAGAAGACGCCTCGGTACTTCGAAGCGATGCGGCACCCGGGCCTGCGCCGCCTGGTGCTGCAATCCGGCGGTCTCCATCCCGAGGCGATCCGTGCGATCAGCCGGTGCGATCTCCCGGAGCTGCGGCACCTGGAGCTGTATCTGGGACACCCCGACTGGTGCGGCTGGGCCAAGCCGGAAGACCTCGCCTGGCTCGTGGCCGGCGAGGCCTTTCCGAAGCTCGACCACCTGGGCCTTCGCAATTCCCTGATCCAGGACGGGATCGCGGCGGCGCTCGCGCACGCGCCGGTCGTCGCCGGGCTGCGGGTGCTCGACCTGTCGTTGGGCGCGCTCGGGGACGACGGCGCGCAGGCGCTGCTGCACGGGCAGCCGTTGGACCATCTCGCGCTGCTGGATCTGCACCACCACTACCTCTCCGACGCGATGCAAGACCGGCTGCGCTCCGCGTGGCTGGGAGTCGACGTCGACCTGTCCGACGCCCAGACCGAATCCCGAGGACGCCGCTCGATAGCGGTGGCGGAGTAACCATGTCTTTCTACGAGCACATCACCGAGTTCGCCGGCCGGCCGGTCGTCGACTTCCCCGCCGATCCGGAACGGGAGACGCCGGCCGAGGCCGCCGATCCCGGGGCCGTGGCGTGGCGCCTCGACTGCGGCAAGGACGGCTACTACGACCGCGACTTCCCCGAACTGCTCGCGGCCTTCCTGGACCGGGTGCCGAGCGCGGCGGTCGAGGCGCTGGTCACCGGGCAGTGGCTGGAGTGGGGCGAGGACGACTGCACCGTCGTGGACGACCTCGTCGCGGTCGCCGACCGGCTGCCGGCGCTGCGCTCGCTGTTCGTCTGCGAGCTGGAGGACGAGCAGAGCCAGCCGTCCTGGATCTATGTGCCGCAGCTGAATCCGCTGCTGAACGCCTTCCCGAACCTGGCCGAGCTCTGGGTCCGCGGGACGCCGGAAGGCATGGCCCGGGGTGCGGACCCCGAGCCGCTGATCGAGCCGGCGAAGCACGCCGGGCTGCGCAAGCTGGTCCTGCAGTCCGGGGGCCTGCCCGCGCCCACGGTCCGCGCACTGGCCGAATGCGAATTCCCCGAGCTGACGCACCTGGAGATCTACCTCGGCGACCCGAACTACGGCGGCGACGCGGCAGTGGAGGACCTCGCCCCGTTCCTCGAAGCAGGCCGCTTCCCCCGCCTGCGGTACCTGGGCTTGAAGGACTCGGTGATCCAGGACGAGATCGCCGCGGCGGTCGCCCGGGCGCCGATCGTGGCGCAGCTGGAGTCGCTGGACCTCGCGCTCGGGGCGCTCGGCGACGAGGGCGCGGCGGCGCTGCTGGCCGGGCAGCCGCTCGATCATCTGCGCACCCTGGACCTGCACCATCACTATCTCTCCTCGGCGATGCAGACGCGGCTGCGGCAGGCCTGGCCGGGCGTCGAGATCGACCTGTCCGACGGGCAGGACGCCGGCCGGGGGCGCCGGTACATCGCGGTGGCCGAATGACGGTCTCGCACAACCCGGTGGTCCCGTCGCGGTTCGCGGTGGTCGGAAACCCGGACAACCGCCGGGTGACGCTCTTCGCCGACGCCGTCCGCGAAGCGGGACTGCCCGAGCCGCGCGTCGTCGCGTGGCTCGACGTCCTGCGCGGAAACGCCGAGTTCCACGCCGGTGAGCTGGTCCGCGTCGACTCCCCGGGTGAGGACGCCGAGGTGGCCCGGCTGCTGCACGGCTCGGACGAGCCGGTCGACATGTATCGGGTCGAGGGCACACGCCGGTGGTATCAGGGCTTTACGACCGCGTTGGAGAAGCTGGAACACGCCATCGACATCGCCGGTGCGGCCCGGCTGTTCACGGCTCAGGAAGTCGCCACGGCCTTCGACAAGCAGGCGACGCACGCGCTGTTGACCGAGGCCGGCGTCCCGGTGCCGCCTGCCGCCGCGACCGACGGTACGGAGTCCGCCTTCATCAAGATCCGGCACGGTTCCTCGGCTTCCGGCGTCGTCGCACTGACGGTGCGAGGGCCGCGTCGGCGCGCGGTGACGTCGGCCGAGCTGGTGCGTACCGAGGCCGGTATCGAGCTCTACAACTCGCTGCGGGTCCGTACCTACCTTCGCGATGCCGACATCGACGACCTGCTGGGCGTCCTCGCCGGCGACGGCCTCCACGCCGAGCAGTGGGTCCGCAAACTGAGCATCGCCGGCCGGTCCTGCGATCTGCGCGTGGTCACCGTCGGCGGCCGGGCGACCCACGCGGTCGTGCGGACGAGCACGTCCCCGATGACCAACCTGCACCTCGGCGGGCAACGCGGCGATCTGGCACGGTTCCGGGCGCTGGTCGGGGAGGAGCGGTGGCACCGGATCCTGGACATCGTGGAGTCGGCGGCGGTGTGCTTCCCGGGCGTGCACTGCCTCGGGATCGACGTGCTGCCCGGCGCCGACGGCCTCGACCGGATCGGCGAGATCAACGCCTACGGCGACCTCCTGCCGAACCTGATGGGACTTCCGGGCACCCCCGGGGAAGCCGTCGGTACCTACCACGCCCAAGTACGTTCACTGACAGGCCGCTTCGCACCATGACCATGAAAGACATCATCGGGAGCCACGACCTCCTGTTCGTCACCCTCGACACCCTCCGCTACGACGTCGCCGTCGAAGAGCTGGCCGCCGGCCGGCTGCCGAACCTGGCCCGGGTGCTGCCGCGCGGCTGGGAGCGCCGGCACACGCCGGGCTCGTTCACCTTCGCCGCGCATTCGGCGTTCTTCGCCGGCTTCCTGCCGACGCCGGACGCGCCGGGCCGGCATCCGAGGCTGTTCGCCGCACGCTTCGGCGGCAGCGAGACCACGGCCGAGGACACCTGGGTGTTCGACGAGCCGGACCTGGTAGCCGGGCTGGGCAAGGCCGGGTACCGGACGGTCTGCGTCGGGGGAGTGGGGTTCTTCAACCCCGAGAGCCGGCTCGGGCAGGTGCTGCCGGGCTATTTCGACGAGGCGTACTGGTCGGCGGCGACCGGGGTGGCCGACCCGGACTCCTTCGCCAACCAGATCGGGGTCGTCGAGCAGGTGGTCGCGGCGCAGCCGGAGGACCAGCCGCTGTTCCTGTTCGTGAACGTCCCGGCGCTGCACCAGCCGAACTGGTTCTACCTCGACGGCGCGACCAAGGATGCAGGAGCCGGTGACACGCGGGCGTCTCATGCCGCAGCTCTGCGGTATGTCGACGCGCACATCGGGCGACTGTTCACGCTGATGGCGGCGCGCCGGGCCTGTTTCACCATCGTCTGCTCCGACCACGGGACCGCCTACGGCGAGGACGGCCATGTCGGGCACCGCATCGGCCACGACGTGGTGTGGACGGTGCCGTACGCGGACTTCGTGCTGCCGAAGGGATACGAGGGCTGATGCTGGACCGTCCCTATGAGGCCTATGTCTACGCCTACCCGCACAAGACCTCCTACCGCCCGCTCGAACCGAAGCCCCTGCTGTCCGACGTGTGGCGGGGCGAGGCGCGTGATGCGTTGTCCTTCTATACACATGTCCCGTTCTGCGAAGTCCGGTGCGGTTTCTGCAACCTGTTCACCCGGACCGGAGCGTCCGCATCGCTGACCGAGGCGTACCTGGACGCCTTGGAGCGTCAGGCGATCGCGGCCCGCGCGGCCCTGGACGAATCCGGTACAGCGCCCCGCTTCGCCAATGCGGCGATCGGCGGAGGGACCCCGACGTATCTGAGTCCTGATGAGTTGACCCGGTTGTTCGACATCGCTGAGAAGGTGATGGGGGTCGGCCTCGGCGCCATTCCGCTGTCGGTCGAGGCCTCGCCGGCCACCGCGACCCCGGACCGGCTGGCGGTGCTCGCCGAGCGCGGGACTACGCGGCTCAGCCTGGGCGTGCAGAGCTTCGACGACGTCGAGGCGCGATCGGCGGTGCGGCCGCAGAAGGCGGCCGATGTCTTCGCCGCCCTGGACGCGGTGCGGGACGCGGCCATCCCGGTGCTGAACGTCGATCTGATCTACGGCATCGACGGCCAGACCCGCCAGTCCTGGCAGGCCTCGTTGCGGACGGCACTGCGCTGGACGCCCGAGGAGATCTACCTTTATCCGCTCTATGTCCGGCCGCTGACCGGCCTCGGCCGTCTGAACCTGGGCCATGACGCCGAATGGGACGCACAGCGCCTGGATCTGTACCGTTCCGGCCGCGATCTGCTGCTGGAGAACGGCTACGAGCAGGTGTCGATGCGGATGTTCCGCCGCCTGGACGCCCCGGCCGTCGAGGGCGGCGAGGACTACGCGTGCCAGACGGACGGCATGATCGGGCTGGGGTGCGGCGCCCGGTCGTACACCGCCTCGCTGCACTACTCCTTCGACTACGCGGTCTCGGCATCGGAAGTGCGCGGGATCATCGACGAGTACGTCGCGACCGGCGACTTCAGCCGGGCCGAGGTCGGGTACCGGCTGGACGCGGACGAGCAGGCTCGCAGGTTCCTGATCCAGTCGCTGCTCCAGGCGGACGGGATGGAGCGGGGCGACGCGGCGGAGCGGTTCGGGGCCGAGCTGGAGCTGTTGAGCGATCGCGGGTTCCTGGCGTCGGCACCGGACGGCCGGCTGCGGCTCACGGACGAAGGCCTGGCCTGGTCGGATTCGGTCGGCCCGATGTTCTTCTCCGAGCCGGTGCGCGCCGCGATGCGTGCCTACGAGCTGAGGTAGGGCCCTGATGGACCTCTCGATTCTCTATCGCGGCCCGCTGGCCAGCTGTGACTACGACTGCGGCTACTGCCCCTTCGCCAAGCGCCGCGACTCGCCGGAGACGCTGCGGGCCGACCGCGCGGCGTTGGAGCGGTTCGTGGCATGGGTGAGCGCGCAGACCGACGACCGGATCAGCGTGCTGTTCACGCCGTGGGGAGAGGGGCTGACGCGGAGCTGGTACCAGCGCGCGTTGGTTGTCCTCAGCCGCCTCGACCACGTCGCCGAGGTGGCGATCCAGACCAACCTGAGCTCGCGGACCGCGTGGACGGTGGGCGCCGACCTGGATTCGCTGGCGCTGTGGTGCACGTACCACCCGGACCAGGTTCCGTACGAGCGGTTCCTCGGCCGGTGCCACGAACTTCGGGACAGCGGTGTGCGGTTCAGCGCGGGGATCGTCGGGCTGCCCGAGCATCTGGAGGCGGCGCGGCGGTTGCGCGCGGACCTGCCCGACGACGTCTACCTGTGGGTCAACGCGGCCGAGGGCCACAGCTACACCGACGACGAAGCCGCGCCCTGGACCGAGATCGATCCGCTGTTCCCGGTCTCGCGCTTTCCGCATTCCTCGCGGGGCCACGCCTGCCGGGCCGGGGAATCGGTCATCTCGGTCGACGGCGACGGCGAGGTCTACCGCTGTCACTTCGTCCCGCGCACCGATCCGACGGAACGCATCGGGAATCTCTACAACGGTTCATATCGCAGGGCCCTGCGTGCGCGCGTCTGCCCTCTGACACAGTGCGATTGCCACATCGGCTATGTGCACATGCCGGAGCTTGGGCTCTACGAGACGTTCGCCGGCGGGGTCCTGTCGCGGATCCCCGCCGAGACGCCTGTGCCGGTCAGGTCTGCTGAAGCGGCTGGTATTCGTCCTCGGTGAGCCCGAAGGTCCAGGCGACACCGGCCTTCGCGGTCTGCGTGCTGGGCGGCACCCGCAGGAAGTAGACGTTGAAGGTGCCGTCCGGCTCCGGCGAGGAGTTCACCACCTCGACCATGACGATGGACTCGTCGTCGCCCATCTCGATGCGCCAGAGCTTGCCGGCCTCGTCCTGCTGGAGCGGCTGTGCGCCGGAGTCCCTCAGGAACCGCTCCGGCGTGTAGTGCTCGACCATCATCCGGCGGAGCTCGGCGTTCTCCTCCGCGCGGATGGACTCCGGCGTGGTCGCGGCCAGGCGCTTGCCGAACTCCTCGGTCAGCGGGGTGCCGCGCCAGGAGTACACGGCGAAGCCGTCGGACCAGACCACGGCCGGGCCGTCGCCGCGGTGCAGGCGGTCCTGGTCGTCCAGACGCAGGGCCAGCGGGCGCTCGGTGAGGATGACCGCGTTCTCGAACGGCCACCACCAGCCCGCCGAGCGGGCCATCCGGCCCAGGCCCAGGCCCGAGGCCATGCCGGCGGCCTCGTAGAGCGGGAGCCAGGCGGCGTCGAACGGCCCGTGGACCGCGTGGGTCAGGGCGATGCGCAGGGCGGTGCGCTCCGAGGAGTCCTCGGACTCTGCCTGCTCCTCGACGGCCGCGGCGATGCGCGTGATCAGGGTGCTGATCAGCGGTGCGATCTGGCCGCAGGACGCCTGCCAGACCCGGCCGAACTCGCGCGGGCCGAGCCGCTCGGCGAGCAGGGCCCGGCTCCGGGACCAGGCCAGGTCCCTGATGCGGTCCCGGGCCGGAGCGCCGAGGCGCGCGGTGTCGGAGAGCACCAGCCGGGCGGCCTCCAGCGGAGAGCGGCACCAGATGATCTCCGGCGGCGGCGCGTCGGGCAGCGCTTCGGCATACAGCCGCAGCACCTCCTCCTCGGCGGCCTGCCGGTCCGCGGCCTCGGTGGACAAGGCGATGGCGCGCCAGGAGCCGTGTGCGGCGGCGGCGACCGCGACGATGCCGTCGGCGGTCAGGTCGGGGTGCGTGGTCATGTCGGTCGCGGGGGTCGCGGGGGTCGCGGGGGATGTCATCAGTCCGCCACCACCCGGAACGAGCGCAGCGCCCGCGGCTCGTACTCACGCTGGCGCACCACCTTGAACCAGCCCGGGGGCAGCGGGATGGTGCCGTGCTCCTCGTGCACGACCTTGCCGCCCAGCGGCAGGAACGCGAACGCGGCCTCGCTCTCGCTGGGCGCGGGGTAGAAGTCGCCCTCGTCCCGGGTGGCGACCAGCGCGTGCGCGTGGCCGGTGCTCTCCCCGAGCGCCAGGATCATGGACTCGCGCGGGCGGCGCGGCTTCGGTCCGGCGGCGCGTACGTCTTCGGGTACTGCGTTCTCCGTGACCGGGACGATCAGCACGTCTCCTTGGCGGTACACGGCCCCTCCTCGTGTTCTCCGTGTGGCTCCGGCGGCAACGGAGTTCACGCTAGGGGGCGCTACTGACAGCCGCGGCTCTTGACGGCGATCGCTTTAGCGGCTTGATTGATTGGCCGACGGCGATCCTGCCACCCGGGTCGGCGCGGCGGCTCCCACCCGACCGGTGCGGCGGCCCGCCCGCACCGCCCGTGTCCTCGTCACTGCGCAGTAGGTGCCACATCCCTAAGCGTCAGGAGGACCATCGAGTGACACGTATCGCTCTCGCGCAGAGCCCCGCACGGCGGCTGCTGATCGCGGCCACCGCGGCCGCGGCCGGAGCCGCCTTCGCCTTGTCCGGGGCGGGATCCGCGGGTTCGGCCGGCTCGGCCGGGTATCCGGTCGTCCAGCCGAACGCCCAGGACTCCGTCCAGGTCGCCACCGGCGTCCTGCCGCCCACGCAGGCGGCGTGCAACGCCGTGGGCCGGCGGTGCTTCACGCCGACGTCGATGCAGAACTCGTACGACATCAGCCCGCTGCTGAACGCCGGGAACGACGGCCACGGCAAGACGATCGCGATCATCGACTCGTTCGGGTACGACACCGTGGCCAGCGACCTGGAGAACTTCAGCAAGCAGTTCGGCCTGCCGCTGATGTGCGGGATGCCGAACGTGACCTGCGCCCCCGGGATGCCGACCTTCGAGTGGGACCAGTGGGACGGTAAGCGGCCTATCAAGCAGCCGCCCTCCGGCTCGCACGGCACCGGCCAGCAGGACAGCAACGCCTGGGCCGAGGAGGTCGCCCTGGACACGCAGTGGGCGCACGCCACCGCGCCGGGCGCGAACATCATCCTGATGTCCACCAGCGTCGCCGAGACGCAGGGCGTGCAGGGCCTGCCGCAGATGATGAACGCCGAGCAGTACCTGGTCGACAACCACCTGGCGGACGTGGTCTCGCAGTCGTTCAGCACCGCCGAGCCCGACTTCCACGGCAACGCGATCCAGAACCTGCGGCACGCCTTCATCAGCGGCACGACCGCCGGCGTGACCTTCCTGTCCTCCTCCGGCGACAGCGGCACGGAGAACAACGCCAAGACGCCTATCAAGAACCCGGCGGCCCTTGACACCCCGAGCGTGGGCTGGCCGGCCTCGGACCCCCTGGTGACGGCGGTCGGCGGCACCTACCTGTGCACCGACGGCGCCACCGGGACCACCGTCGACAGCACCAGTCCCGGCGGCCTGTGCAGCAAGTACCCCGGCCAGCGCGATGTCGGCTGGACGGACTCCGGCGGCGGCTACAGCTCGCTCTTCGCGCGGCCCTCGTACCAGGACACGCTGCCGGCCGGCTCGACGCCGATCGGCGCGATGCGCGGCGTCCCGGACATCGCGTATCAGGCCTCTGCCGGCACCGGCGTCCTCATCTACGACACGGCGCCCGGCGACAACGGCGGCTCGGACGTCAACGACGGCAGCTGGTACGTGATCGGCGGGACCAGTTCCTCCTGCCCGCAGTGGGCCGGCCTGGTCGCGATCGCGGACCAGATGGCCGGACACGACCTGGGTCTGATCCAGCCGAAGCTGTACAGCCTGGCGTCCGGACCGGACTACGGGACGTACTTCTTCGACGTGACCACCGGGAACAACACGGTGTCGAGCACGGTGCCGGGATACCCGGCGACGGCCGGGTGGGATCCGGTGACCGGGCTCGGGACGCCGGACGCGGCGAAGCTGCTGCCGGTGTTGGGGGAGTAGCGATGGTGCTCATGGTGCTGGAGCCCTAGCAATTAACCAGGAGTCCTGAGCCCGCGGCGAACGTGGCGTCCCCCTGGTCCGGGGACGTCACGTTTTTTGCTGCCCGCGGCCGTCCGAAATGCCATCGAACGCCCGTCTGATCCCCATCCCGGCGTTGCCGAAAGGTTACCCGCGCGCGCCCTCGGACCCCTTCCGTCGCGACAATATTTAGTTTACTTTACTGACGAACTCGCACGGCGCTTCATCCCCGCTTCACCCGAGCACCCCCCCAAGCCCCACCCGCACGGCACGACACCCTCTGAGGAGGACGCTTGCACCCGCCCGTTGTGCTGGGAATCGACTTCGGCGGCACCAAGACCGCGATGGCGGTCGCCGAGCCCACGCCCGGCCCCCGCCTCGGGGCCTCCACCGTCCCGACCCACGCTGCCGAGGGCGGCCGGGCCTCGCTCGGCCGCGGTCTGCGCGCCGCGCGGGCGCTGCTGGACCGGGTGGCGCCGGGGCGCGAGCCGGTCGCGGTCGGGGTGTCGACCATCGGTATCCCGCGGGACTCCGGGGTCGATCTGGCCCCGAACATCCCGGGCTGGGCCGATCTGGCGCTGGCCAAGGAGATCCAGGCGGCGTTCCCCGCTTCGGAGGTCCGGGTCGAGACCGATGTGAAGGCCGCCGCCCGGGTCGAGGCCGTCGAGGGCGCGCTGAAGGACGCCGATCCCGGCCTGTATCTCAACCTCGGGACCGGGCTGGCCGTCGCCATCGTCACCAAGGGCGAGGTCATCGCCGGGCGCAACGGCGCCGCCGGGGAGATCGGCTACAACCTGCGGGCGCTGGCCGACGTCGGCGTCGCGGCCGGGCAGCGGTCGATCCTGGAGGACCAGGTGAGCGGGATCGGGCTGCTGGCCCGGGCCAAGGAACTGCTGCCGGACGCCACCGGGGCCAAGGACCTGTTCGCCGCGGTGAGCCAGGACCCCCGTGCCGCTCAGGTCCTGCGGGAGTTCACCGACGAGCTGGCGTTCCATCTGGTGAACCTGGCCATCGCCGTGGACCCGGCGCGGATCGCGGTCGGCGGCGGCATGGTGCGGTCCTGGCCCGTGCTCTACGCGCCGTTGCGCCGAGCGCTGGACGCCGCGGTGCCGTTCCCGCCGGAGCTGGTGCAGGCCGCGTTCCCCTTCGACGCGCCGTTGGCCGGCGCGCTGGCCCTGGCCCGGGCCGCTCTGGAAACCTCCACGACCTCAAAATCCCCCTGATGACACGGCATTGCTTCTCTGTGACGATCAGGGACTTCGCACGACCGGCAAGCGCACCACAGCACCATGCAGCACAGCACACCGCGTCACAGCACACCGCACCACAGCAGTTCGCACCACCGACAAAAGCAAGGCACCACACCACGAAGCCAACCACGGGCGCCACATCCCGCAGTTACCGGAAAGGAACCCCAGCATGAGGCGCAGGAAATCGTCACTCCTTGCGATCGCCGTCTCCATAGGCCTGGCGGCATCCGCGTGCGCGAGCACCAAGCACACCTCGGATTCCAACAGCGGCGGCTCCACCGCGGCCAGCTCGGCCGGCGGTTCGTCCACGGGGACCGCCGCGAGCTACAAGCAGGGTGGGACGCTCACCATCTCCAACGAGCAGGGTCAGACCTGGCCGTGCTCGTTCAACCCGTACAACTCCAGCTTCAACCTGGAGTCCCTCGGCTTCGTCTACGAGCCGCTGATCTACACCAACATCCTGCAGGACGCCAAGGAGACGCCGATGCTGGCGTCGAGCTACCAGTGGAACGCGGACAAGACGCAGATCACCTTCACCATCCGCGACGGGGTGAAGTGGAGTGACGGCCAGCCGCTGACCGCGGACGACGTGGCCTACACGTACAACCTGATGAAGCAGACCCCGGCGCTGGACAACTACTCGCTGTGGTCCGCGGCCGGCCTGACCAGTGTGACGGCCACCGGCAACCAGGTCACCATGGCCTTCAAGCAGAACGCGCAGGTGTACTTCTACACCTTCGCCACGCTGGTCGGCATCGTGCCCAAGCACATCTGGTCCACCGGCGACGCCGCCGCGCACCCGGACACCTGGACCGACCCGGACCCGATCGGCTCCGGGCCCTACACGGTCAAGTGCACGCCGAACAACATGGAGTACACGGCCAACCCGAACTTCTGGCAGCCCGGCAAGCCCTACGTGACCAAGCTGGAGTACCCGGCCTACCTGGACAACAGCCCGGCGAACCAGGACCTGGCCAGCGGCAAGGCGCAGTGGGGCTCGCAGTTCATCACCGGCATCAAGTCCTTCTACCTGAGCAAGTCGCAGGACAACCACACCTGGTCCCCGCCCGTCCTGAACGTCTCGATCATCCCGAACCTGGACCCCTCGCACGCGGCCACCAGCAAGCTCGGGGTCCGCCAGGCCATCGCCTACGCGATCGACAAGGCCAAGGTCTCGGCGATCGGCGAGGACGGCCAGCAGCTGCCGGGCAACCAGAGCGGCGTGGTCACCCCGACGTTCACCAAGTTCAACGACGCGGGCGCGATCTCCGCGGCCGGCTACGACAAGCCCGACATGGCCAAGGCCCAGGCGGCGCTGGCCGGCGCCGGGTACAGCCCGAGCAACCCGCTGAACCTGACGATCATCTCGATCCAGGGCTACACCGACTGGGACGCCTCGATCGCGATCATCAAGGACGAGCTCAAGCCGCTGGGCATCAACCTCACCGAGAGCTCGCTGACGAACCAGACCTACTTCGACAAGCTCTACAAGGGCGACTTCGACCTGGCCTACGGCTCCCAGCCCTCCGCCGGCCCGTCCCCCTACACCGAGCTGCGCGCGTGGCTGCACTCGGCGAACACCGCGCCGATCGGCCAGAGCGCGTCGGCGGGCAACTTCGAGCGCTACAAGAACCCCGACGTCGACAAGCTGCTCGACTCGTACGCCACCGCGAGCTCCGAGGACCAGCAGGTCTCGATGATCAAGCAGATCAGCACGCACATGCTGCAGGACCTGCCGTTCATCCCGGTGACGGAGTCCGCGGACTGGTTCCAGTACAACACCAAGAACTTCGGCGGCTGGCCGACGGCGGACAACCCGTACGCGCAGCCCTCGGCGTACAACTTCCCGGACAACGAGCAGGTGCTGCTGCACCTGTACTACAAGCCGGCCCAGTAACCGCGAGACCGCCCCGCGTCTGAGCGGGACCGAAGGCGGCGTCCGGAGCCGTACCCCCGGACGCCGCTGTTCCCCGCCACCCCCGCGCATACGTTAAGTCAACGAAAGGACAGAGGGTTGAGATATCTTCTGCGCCGAGTAGGGTTCTTCCTTCTCACCCTCTGGGCCGCCCTCACACTGAACTTCTTCCTGCCGCACTTCATGCCCGGCAGTCCGATCAACACCCTGCGGGCCCAGACCAAGGGCCGGGTCTCGGACGCCCAGCTGGAGCAGATCCTGACCTCGTTCGGCTACAAGCCGCACGCGAACATGTTCTCGCAGTACTTCGACTACCTCGGCAACATGGTCACCGGCAACTGGGGCGTGTCCCTGGGCAGCTCGCTGGGCACGCCGGTGTCGAAACTGATCGGCGAGTCGCTCCCGTGGACGCTGGGCCTGGTGGGCGTCACCACGGTGCTGGCGTTCCTGCTCGGCTCGCTGATCGGCACGATCGCGGCGTGGCGCCGCGGCGGCGTCGTGGACTCGGTGCTGCCCTCGGTCTTCGTGGTCACCAGCGCGCTGCCGTACTTCGTCGTCGGGCTGTTCCTGATCCTGTTCATGACGATCGACAACACCTGGCTGCCGTCCTCGGGCAACTACGACACCTCGATCGTGCCGGGCTTCTCGCCGGGCTTCGTCGGCAGCGTCGTGAAGTACGCGGCCCTGCCGGCGCTGACACTGCTGATCACCTCGATCGGCGGCTGGGTGCTGACCATGCGCAACAACATGATCACCACGCTGGCCGAGGACTACATCCGGATGGGCCGGGCCAAGGGCCTGTCCGACCGCAAGGTGATGCTGAACTACGCCGCGCGCAACGCCTTCCTGCCCAACCTGTCCGGCTTCGCGATGTCGATCGGCTTCGTGCTCACCGGCGCGATCCTGGTCGAGAAGATCTTCAACTACCCGGGTCTGGGCTACCAGCTCTACAACGCGGTCAACAGCATCGACTACCCGATGATGCAGACCCTGTTCATGTTGTTCACGGTGGCGGTGCTCGGCGCCCTGCTGATCTGCGACCTGGTCACCGTGTGGCTGGACCCGCGTACCCGGGCGAAGGGGTGAGGAGCGTATGACGACCCTGACATCGGCGGACTCCGCGACCCCGCAGGCCCCGGCCGGCACTCCGGCGCCCGGGCGGCGCCGCGGCCGCGGCGGCGTGTGGCGCTCGTTCCTGAGCAACCGCAAGGCCAACGTCGGCTTCGGCATGTTCTTCGTGCTCCTGGTGATGGCGGTGTTCCCGTCGCTGTTCACCTCGGTGTCCGACCCGACCGCGCCGGCCAGGTTCACGCCGCGGCTGACCCCCTCCGGGGCGCACTGGTTCGGCACCACCTCGCTGGGCCAGGACATCTGGGCGCTGTTCGTCTACGGCGCCCGCGAACCCCTGATCATCGCGGTGGTGGCCGGGGGACTGGCGACCATCGTCTCGGTGCTGGTCGGCGTCTCGGCCGCCTACCTTGGCGGGATCCCGGACGACATCATCTCCTTCGTCACCAACGTGGTGCTGGTCATCCCGACCTTCCCGCTGGTCATCGTGCTGTCCGCGTACGCCGGCAAGCCGACTCTGACGATCATGATCGCGGTCCTGGTGGTCACCGGCTGGTCCTACGGGGCCAACCAGATGCGGGCCCAGGCTCTGTCGCTGCGCAACCGCGACTTCCTGGAGTCGGCGCGGGTCCGCGGCGAGCGCCGGTCCTACATCATCGTCTTCGAGATGCTGCCGACGATGACCTCGCTGATCATCGCCAACTTCCTCGGTGCCGCCCTGTACTCTGTGCTCGCCGCGGCCGGCCTGCAGTTCCTGGGCCTGGGCGACCCGAACTCGGACAGCTGGGGCACCATGCTCTACTGGGCCGACTCGCAGTCCGCGCTGGAGTCCGGCACCGCGTGGTGGGCCATCCTGCCGGCCATCGGCATCGCCGTCCTCGGCGTCGCCTTCGCCCTGATGAACTACGCCTTCGACGAGATCAGCAACCCGGCCCTGCGCCCCGTGCGCAGGCAGCGCGGCAGGAAGCTCGGTACGCGCCGCCGTCCCGGGTCCGTGCGGACCGCCGCGATCGCCGGCGGAGGTGCTGGAAATGAGTGAGCTGATGCCCGAGCCGACGAGCTCCGAAGCCCTGCTGCGGGTCAGGGACCTGCGGGTGGAGTACGCCACCTCCAACGGCCCGGTGGAGGCCGTGTCCGGCGTCGACCTGACGCTGGCCCAGGGCGAGTTCCTGGGCGTGGTCGGCGAGTCCGGCTGCGGCAAGTCCACCATGCTGTTCGGCATCGCCCAACTGCTGAACCCGCCGGCCTCGGTGACCGGCGGCGAGGTCTGGTTCAAGGGCCAGAACATGGTCGCGATGACCGCCAAGTCCCTGAACACCATGCGCTGGCGCGACTTCTCGGTCGTGATGCAGAGCGCGATGAACGCCCTGAACCCGGTCCACACCATCGGGAGGCAGTTCAAGGACGCGATCAAGGCGCACGCCAAGTGGTCCGAGACCCAGATCCGGGTCCGCTCGGCCGAGGTGCTGGACCTGGTCGGCATCGACCCGGTGCACCTGAAGTCGTTCCCGCACCAGCTCTCCGGCGGTATGCGCCAGCGCGCGATGATCGCCATGGCGCTGCTGTTCACCCCGGACCTGATCGTCATGGACGAGCCGACCTCCGCCCTGGACGTGGTGGCGCAGCGCTCGCTGATGGCGCAGATCAAGGAGCTGCAGAGGCAGCTGGGCTTCGCGGTGATCTTCGTGACCCACGACATGTCCCTGGTCAGCCACTTCTCCGACCGGCTGATGGTGATGTACGCCGGCCAGGTCGTGGAGCTGGGCGCCACCCGGTCGGTCTTCGACGCCCCGGCCCACCCCTACAGCCAGGGCCTGCTGGACGCCTTCCCCTCGATCCGGGGCGAGAAGAAGCGCCTGACCGGCATCCCCGGCGCGCCCCCGAACCTGGGCAAGCCCCCCTCGGGCTGCCGGTTCCACCCGCGCTGTCCGGTGGCGATGGACCGCTGCAAGGTGGACGCGCCGCAGCTGTACACCGTCGGTTCCGTCCAGGCCCGGTGCCTGCTGCACGAGCCGGTGCCCGTGAGCGTGGAGGTCGAGTCGTGAGCCAGAACCCGGTGCGGACCCAGAGCGACCCGTTGCTGCGGACGGTCGACCTGACCCGGCACTTCAGGATCGGCGGCGGTTTCTCCCGCAACAACCTGCACGCCGTGGACCAGGTGAACCTGACCATCAACCGGCGCGAGATCGTGGCCCTGGTCGGCGAGTCCGGCAGCGGCAAGTCGACCATCGCCCGGCTGCTGGCCCAGGTCTACAAGCCGACCTCCGGCCAGATCGTCTTCGAGGGCAAGCCCCTGAGCGAGCTGCGGGGCCGCAAGGCGCAACTGGGCTACCGCAGCGACGTGCCGATGGTGTTCCAGGACCCGTTCGCCTCGCTGAACCCGGCCTACCGCGTCTCCCACGGCATCGAGCGCGGCCTGAAGCTGCACCGCACGGAGCTGTCGGCGGCGCAGCGCGAGCAGGAGGCCGAGCGCGTGGTGGAGGCGGTCGGCCTGAACCCGGCCGCCGAGATCCTGCAGCGGTATCCGTACGAGCTGTCCGGCGGGCAGCGCCAGCGCATCGGGTTCGCGCAGGCGCTGGCGTACCGGCCGAAGCTGATCCTGGCCGACGAGCCGGTCTCGATGCTGGACGTCTCGATCCGCATCGGCCTGCTGAACGTGATGGCGGACCTGCGGGAGACGGAGGACGTCTCCTTCCTGTACATCACGCACGACATCGCCAGCGCCCGCTACGTCAGCGACCGCGTGATGGTGATGTACGGCGGCCACATCGTGGAGGCCGGACCGACGGAGTCGGTGCTGCAGGACCCGAAGCATCCCTACACGCAGCTGCTGCTGTCGGCGGTGCCCGACCCGCGCGCTCCGCTGTCGGTGGACGCGGAGACGGCGAAGGCGGAGCCGCCGAAGGTGGTGAACCCCAAGCCCGGCTGCCGTTTCCGCGACCGGTGCCCGGTGGCCGAGGCCATCTGCCACGAGAAGACGCCGGTGTTGCAGGAGCTTGCTCCGAAGCACGAGGCCGCGTGCCATGTGGCGCAGCGGGCGACGGCGGGAGCGGCTGCGCGCTGATGCGGTGACGCGCGGTGGGTGTGCGCGTGCTTTGCGGTGGGGGGCCCCGCGCACCGGCCGGGGCCCCCCCGGGGCCGGGGCCCGGACGGGGGCCCCCCCGGGCCGCCCCCGGGGGGGCCCACAAAACCCCCCCAGA